>JAKLHB010000258.1 GCA_022710345.1 Planctomycetota bacterium | reverse complement strand
AGGGCAACGCCCTGGGTAAAGGGGCAACGCCCTGGGTAAAAGGCCCTGAAAGGGCTGCATATACCAAGCCCAGGGCAACGCCCTGGGTAAAGGGTGCAACGCCCTGGGTAAAGGGTGCAACGCCCTGGGTAAAGGGTGCAACGCACTGGGTAGATGACGTGGCATTAGTCTTTGGGCTTGATGACAGTAAATTTTAGAAGTTTTTCTTGGATTTGGTCTGCGATCTTTAAGCTAAATGCGACTGTGTATTCGCCTGGTCTAGGCTCTTTTAAGGATATGGGGATTTCATTGTCCCAGGAGCCTGGCTTAAGATAGCCTAGTTGAATGATCATTCCATGCAGGTTTTCTCCAGTGACTTTGATTTCTGCGCCTGTTTTGGGAGGAATTTCCTGCACTTCCCATTTGAACCATACATAGACCAATTCGCCTAGTTGAAATTCTGTGCGTACTTTTTGGCTTGCGTCTTGAATTTCCACTGCATGCAACGTCCATTTCAGCGAAGATGCTGGTTCTTGTGATGGTTCCTGGCACAACAACATATTGATAGAACAAAACAACGCTAACATGAAAAAAAACATCATTTTCATAGCTATTTCCTTTGAAAAAAGGGTTGACTATTCTGTTTTTTGGGAGAACTACTCAATTGCAACTTAACAAAACTTTGCTTACTTCCGCCAATTGCAGCAGACGCTTTCGCTTATTTCGCTGGCCTGCTATGCAATATAGCCAAGTTCGCACATTGCCATTTATCCTTGTTGTGCGATGTTTCCTAAAGCTTCGATCCATTTTTGGATTTCGGTCATGCCTTGTTGTAATTGGACATATTGGGTTTCTTGATCCTGGGCTGCTTGGTGCAGACCGGCTTGAATTTTGCTAAGTTCAGCCTCGTAGGATTTCAATTCCCATCGGAGATTTTCAACAATGGCATCCTGAACTGATGTAAAAAATTGGCTGACTTCCTCGCTTAGGTCTTGCCACATTTTTGATTTTCCATCGCTCAGTGCTTTTCTTAGGCCTCGCATGATTCTCTGATGCAGGGTCGAGCCGGAAGCCCATCGAACTAGGGTGCCTGTGATAAGAGCACCTCCTAAAATCGTCCAGCCAATTGGCCCTGCAATGAGCATAGGCGCAATGCTGCCTGCCAATGCCACAGATAGGCCAGATGCCTTGGCTTGGGGTGTTGCACTGTCAGGGTCCCATGTTCTTCCAAAAATTTTATTCCAGCCTGTGAGGTGGCTCATTGTTTCGCCTAAATTTTGGACATATTCCTCAGCAGCCTGACCTAATTTCTGCCGCATTTCTCGATAGACCACACCGAATAAATCACTGAATGCGATGCGAATTTCGTGTCGAAATTGGTCTTCTTTTAAGTCTTCTAATGGCATTCGATCTAATCGTTTGAGCAGATTATCTAAAGTTTGGTCTAAAGCTTGGGCAAGCCAAGTATTTTTAATTTCGTTGATTTTTTCTTGGAATTGGCTGCATTGCCGTTGGAGCTCTGCTTCCCATTCTACTTTATGCGCATCAAATTGTGCTTGTGCTTCCTGAAATTTTTGGATCAATCCTTGTCTGTCCTGTTGGAACAAATTGAGCCGTTCTTGCAATTGCTGTTTGCCTCTATCCAGCAGACGAATGAAAAATTGAGCTGTTTGTGCATAGAGAGATTTTAAGGAAGAAGCTTGCGCATATTGGTGAATTTCTTCCTCCAATTTGCTTAAGCCAGATATTCCAAGAGAGCGTTCATCCTTTGAAAAAGATGCTTGGCAGGCTAATGAAACATTCACGGGTAAAATTTGCTTTGGCATGCTGGAATGTTGCATTTCAGCGATTTTGGAAAGGACTTTTTCATTGTGGGCCATGCCTTCGCCCACTTCTTGGCCGGTTTCTTGTGCCCATAGATTCTGGACAAAAATACTTTGCTGGAGTCTGGGCCAAGCAATTTTGATAAATCCTGCTTCGGACTCTGTAATAGGCGGGACAGTGCGCAGCAGGAAAATGCCAATGCTTGTTTTCTGTAGAAAGCGCATGGTAGTTTGCTCATTTTTTTCTGTAAGGCTGCCAACACCCGGCAAATCTACAAACACAAATCCTTGTTGTACTAAGCGTGCGTCTGTGCGGCACACCACAAAAAGAGCATCCATGATATTTCCTGGATTATAGCGATTATCTACCACTTTTTCTAAGAACTGTCTTTCCAAAGGCATTTGCTCCACACGGCCATCTCGGAAATGAACTTCTGCTCCCACTGTTTCCTTTTCATACACACGGCGAATCAAGGTAGGGATGCAGGTGGTTTCCTCGACTGCCACAGGCAATACTTCATCCTCAAAAATCAGAGCATTCAAAAGCGAGCTTTTCCCAGCTCCCTGGATTCCTAAGATTGCAATATAGCATTCAGGAGTTTTGATTTTTTCAATATGGCTTTCCAACAAATCCTTGCCATCCTGAGCCACTGTCTGGGCATGGCGCAGGTATTGGTCATAAACCTTGCGAAATTCTGCAGAATCTAACAAGGATAATAGCATTTCACGATAATCCTGCATGATGTATTCCTTTCTTGCATGTTTTGTTGTATGCTTGCTGCTATTTTGATGTAGCTTTAATTGGCTTGATTTTTCAATCAACTACTGCGCTTCCCGATTGAATTCAATATAAAAATTGATATACTGTAGGTGCCCAGATTGGTTTACTCATGCTGGATATTGTATTGAATCTGTTTGAGAAGTGCGGTAGGATAATTTTATTGATATTCCAAGTTCTGAAGTGTTAGTCAATAAGAAATTAATAAATGAGGATGCTACCGCTGCATGAGCTCTGATATCTTGGAGTCCTTTCCTTTGTGAAAGAAAAGCCATTGCTATATCCTTCTCAATAGATCATCTAGCAATGCCAATGATAAGTACAGGAATATCTATGTCTGAAGTACCTCGACGCTCTAAATCCCAAACAAATTGTTCAAAATAGCTCACGCCGCTGCTCATCTCATCAGAGAAGTCTTTGATTGGAACAATTTCAATGCCAGTATCTATGATACCTTCATTTTTAAATATTGTCATTTTAGCGGCCACGTTATACACCATGAATGCATACTTGCCAAATTGAATTTCGATCCCAAGTTTTCGTTTGACAAAATCTATCTCTCGAAACGCATTGGTACATTCTCTGACAGGCTTATAATTTTTATAATATTGTTTAGGATACTCACATTTAATTCGCTGAGGCTCCCATCCTCTTTGGCTAAGGATTTTTTTGAACTGAGCATTTAACCTACGCGGGGCATAGAGCATTTTGCCAAGCATTGTTTTTTCGTGGCTTTTTTTAGTTTGGCATTGTGCAGCATCAATGGCTTGGATGCATTCCTCTATCTCTTGCAAAAGATCAGAATATTGTGCCTGCACAACTTTTTGACCACCATTGAATGAAAATAGACCTGCAATTTTCATTGTTTTTGTTCCTCAAGCCATGCAATAGGAATTTGTGCTACTTTTTCTTTGCCACTTGGTTGATATACTGGTTTACCAAGGGGACGATACGGGAGTTTGCCAGAGAACAATAAATCCATACGGCGTTTTGCTTCTTCAACATAAGTAGCTTCTTTTTCGCATCCCATTGCATGGCGGTTGTGGCGAACAGCGGCTAGCATAGAAGAACCAACACCGCTAAATGGATCTAAGACCCAATCATTCTCAGATGTCATGGCTAAAACACATCGTTCTACTAGTTCAATTGGAAATTGGCAAGGATGCAAGGTTTTTTCTGGATGATTGGCTTTGACATTTGGAATATTCCATAAGCCTACTTCCCATTCATGGACCATTAAACGCCAAACATCGCCTGGATTTTTTCCTAAAGGATTTCCAGATGGTAACCCATACTTTGGCCCAGGTCGAAAGTTAGTTTTGCCTGGATATTTTGATGGAACTCGAACAGCATCTAGGTTAAAGATAAATTCTTCTGACTTTGTGAACCAAAGCAATGTTTCATATCGGCCTGAAAATCGAATAGAGCAATGTAAGCCATGCTCAAATGTCCAGATAATGCGGTTCCTTAGTTGCAGCCCCATTTCTTTAAAGATAGGATAAAAATATATATCCAGAGGAAAAACTTCGCCATTCTCAACATAATTGCCAACTTGCCAGCATAAAGAACCTTTTGGATTTAGAACACGAACAATTTCTTGGATGGTCGGCCGAAGCTGCTGAATATATTCGTCTAATCGTGTCTTGGTTTCATATTTTTTGCCGATATTGTAAGGTGGAGAAGTAATAATCAGTGTTGCAAAGCCATCTGGACATTGAGACAAAATATTTTTTGCTTCACCTTCTGCAAAAACAATGTCAGCAGATGCGTCAAAATGGGTTGAGATAATCTTATTTTCTTGAAATAAATTCGATTCTACGCTATCCATATAGCTTGCCCTTTGATTATAGTAACACTTTTGTGATCAGGAAAATAGTAACAAAAGATTGTTTACATTGCAATAGGAAGTAATGACAGAAGAAAAGAACTCAAATGAAGTATGTTGCTGATTTCGGTATAGCACACTAATTTTTACCTCTATGCTTTTCTATCTTTTTTCTTGTGCTATAATAGGCATGAAGACAAGCTGCTCTTCAAACAATTTGATCGTTTGGAATTTGCCTTAGGAATCAATCAACACAAGGCTTCTTTTGATTCAATCACTTTGTTCTTTAATATCATTCGTACTACAAGGAGGCCGTATGGAAAATCTTTATGAAGCTTGGTTTTGGACAAAGTTAGAAGATGGCAAAATTGAATGCCAGTTGTGTCCTCATCATTGTAAGCTTCAGGAAGGCCAGAATGGGATCTGCCAAGTCCGAGGGGTTCGGAATAGCAAGCTGTATTCATTATATTATGAAATGGTTGCCACAGGCGGACAAGTGGATCCAATTGAAAAAAAACCATTGTATCATTTTTATCCTGGCACTCAAGTTTTATCCTTTGGGGGGCTAAGCTGCAATCTTCACTGTGACCATTGCCAAAATTATACATTATCCCAAGAGTACGAAATACGAGAAATGTCTAAGTTAGATGTGCAGCAAATCCTTAAAGCAGCTCAAAAAACGAAATGCAGAGGAGTCGCCTGGACATATAATGAGCCAACTATATATTTTGAAACCTACTATAATTGGTCTGTGGTGTTAAAGAAAGCAGGGCTTTATGTTGTATGGGTCAGCAATGCCTATATTTCACCAGAGCCGTTGAAAAAATTAGCCGAAGTGGTGGATGCTGTGAATTTTGATGTCAAAGCATTTAGAGAAGAATTTTTCGTCAAATACACTCGATCAAAATTCCAACCTGTTTTGGATGCTTGCATTCAAGCACGAAAATGCAATATGCACCTAGAATTGACCTATCTGATTATACCTACGCTGAATGATTCTTCAGAAGAAATTCAACAGTATGTCCAATGGGTGAAAGATCATTTAGGTACAGAGACTCCGCTGCATTTTAGCCGGTTCTATCCACACCACCGCATGTCCCATCTTCCACCCACTCCTGTGGAAACTGTATTCCAAGCTGTAAAATGTGCCCAAAATTTGGGATTTCCGTATGTTTATGCGGGCAACATCTATCCAAATCCGTATAACAATACCTTATGCCCCAAGTGCAGTAAAGTATTGGTAAACCGAGAAGGTTATAGCGTAAAATCCTTGATGTCAACTGCTGGGGTATGCCCTTTTTGCAAGGCTCAGGTACCATTTATTTTCTAGTGCCTCTGCGTAAATCTTTGCAAATTTCGCACACAACTTTGGTAGCTTTTAGTTATGGATGCGCGCATAACAAAATGCTTTGCATTATATTATGCGCGCTAAAATAAAGTAAACACGCGGTGGCTATGTTGGCAATCCGCCCAATGCCTGAAGTTCGTATAGATTTTGATATATAGGGCTTGTTTTCATCAATTCAGCATGTTTACCAAATCCTACGAGCATGCCATTATCCAAGACCAAAATGCGATCTACTTTTTGGATTGTGGAAAAACGATGGGCAATGATGAATGTTGTGCGGCCCTTGGTAAAAGTTTCCAATGCTCGGAGGATATAAGATTCGCTTTCGGCATCTAAATTTGCCATAGCTTCATCAAGGATCAAAATTTTCGGCTGCTTAAAAATAGCACGTGCTAAAGCAATGCGATGCTTTTGCCCACCCGAAAGATCAATACCACCAGGGCCATATAATGTTTCATATTGCTTACCAAGGTGCTGAATAAAGATATCAGCGTAAGCATCTTGAGCCGCCTTATAAATTGCTTCGTCCTCGTGGTGTGGATCTGCACAGAAAATATTCGCGGCTATGGTATCATTAAAGAGAAATGCTTCTTGGGTGACTAACCCTATCTGGCTTCTGAGACTGTCCATTGTTACTTTGCGAATGTCCAGTCCATCAAAAGAGATAGCTCCTTCTTGAACATCATACAACCGAAGCAGTAAAGAAATCAACGTACTTTTC
Source organism: Planctomycetota bacterium (assembly GCA_022710345.1). Taxonomy (GTDB): domain Bacteria; phylum Planctomycetota; class Uabimicrobiia; order Uabimicrobiales; family JABWCH01; genus JAKLHB01. The sequence goes on along the minus strand of JAKLHB010000258.1, from coordinate 766 downwards.
CCAGCACCTGATTTTCCAACAATTGCAATTTTTTCACCGTGTTGGACAGTAAAAGATAAATCTTTTAGCACCAAATCATTCGGTTGGTATGCAAATGAAACATGTTCAAAACAAATGCTTTTTTGAACAGGCGACAATACCACAGCATCTGGGCTATCCTGAATGCTAGGCACTACATCCATTAGTTCAAACACACGTTCTCCACCTGCCAACGATGTAGCGATCAAATTATTGAGATCCGCTAGTTTTCGAATTGGGTCAAACAACGCTGCCAAGGCTGCATAAAATGCGCTAAAATCGCCAATTGTCATGCGGCCACTTAAAACTTGATGCGCAGAGAATAGCATCACACCAACACCTGCGCCTACTACAAAAGTTTCCATAATAGGGTTGGTGGCTGAGTCAACAGCGATCACTTTCATTTCATATCGTAATAAAGCGCGGTTTTCTGCAACAAACTTTTGGTGTAGTTTTTGCTCCATTAAATAAGCTTTCACCAAGCGAATTCCCGTGAAAGTTTCTTGCAAAATCGCCAATAAATTGCTCCGTTGTTTTAAGGTTTTCTTCGCATTCCGTTTGATTTTCTTGCCTAGACTGCGTAAAAAAATGCCACCAATGGGCAACACAATGCAGGTAATCAATGTCAATTCCCAATTGATGAGTAAGGCTAATATCATCGTAGCAATGGCTTTGAGTGGCTCACGAATTGCTTTGCTAAAAATACTATGAAGTCCTTTGCTCATCATAGGAATATCACTCATAAACC
>JAKLHB010000257.1 GCA_022710345.1 Planctomycetota bacterium | reverse complement strand
AAGGCTGCTTGGCCAGATCAGAGTGCTTTGATGATGGTAAACTACGCTATCGCAATACGTCTCCTAATACCTCCAATGCTGCTTTGACCGGCTCTGGCCTATGCTGTGCAGCCTGGTTAGGGCTGAATTATAATTCTGATTCAATGGTCCGTAACTTTAGAAATACACTGTTGTCAGAGCAATGGCCGCCTAGATCATCAGTTGGTTTTACAGTAGCTAATTTCCCAGCAGATCCCTATGCTATGTATGCAGTGACCAAGGGCATGCGCAATTTAGAACTCAGAGACAATGGCATTGAACGAGGCTATATCAAGGATACTGCAGGAAATGCCAAAGATTGGTACGAGGACTTTTCCAAGACTTTGATCCAATACCAATGCGCTGATGGAAGCTGGCCTAGAACAGAGTGGCATTCTAGCTATTCAGGAATCTATGGCATCACCTGTTTTGCCCTGTGCATTTTTCCAAAGATCTATGATGCTGCTCCATTCCCGATCATGGAGACATTTCCACCTACGGATTTGCCCAAGCGCGTCGTGTTTGATCATTCGCAATCGCTCAGCGGCCATATTCAAAAGCAAATTGAATGCTATCGTTGGGATTTCAATGGCGATGGAACGTATGATGTAAGTACTTCAGATCCATTGGAAAGACCTACTTATGAATTTGCAAAGCCAGGTAAATACACAGTTTATCTAACCGTAGAATATAAAGAAGGCAAGCGCCTTCTCCAAGGCACCACAAAGAAAGTGCTTGAAATCAAGGATATTCCGAGCAACAAAGGCAGATTTTTCCCAGGTGATACTTTGCTCACAGGCCCATTTCTATCCGATACCATCAACCAGGCTGCAATCCTGCCCTTGCCTCGAGAAATCTATAGCCAAGCCAACTTTGACGATGAGATGATGGTCAAGTTTACTGGTCTTCTCAATCAGCCAGATCAAGAGTTTTGCGCAAAAACAGGTGCTTACATTGCCATTCGCATACCAGCAAAAATAACACCTGATTTCAAATGCAATTTTTACACACGCAAGCAAAGCCTGACTTCTTGGTCAACCAATCCAAACCTTATCCAACGGCCAGGGGATTGGTCAGAAGACATGGGGTTTAAACCATTTTTGATGTTGTTAGGGCCTTTCAGCATTACTAAAATCGAAGCACGACTATATTTAGCCTTAGAGCAAGGAAAGATCCAAGAAAATAAGATTGTGTTCCGTGGCTCTGGCGGACAAATGTTTGGCTATCTGGAAGAAAGCCCTATCACAGAGAATACGATCATCTATGCTGCTTCTCTGGTTTTATTCAACACCAAAAAAGGCCTGCCCTTGAAGAGAGAGCAGTTTAAAGTAGCGATGGATATTCCCATTCTCGATGTGGCAAATTCGCCCAACATCACCCCTGCCTTGCTCAAGAAATATGCTGAAGCTGCCAAAAGTGAAATAGATCGCCAGCTTCAGAGCAATGCACCAATATGGCCAAGTTTAAGGCAGGTCTTAGCAAAATGGCCAGACATGAAAATTCGATGATGTTTCTCACTATCTATGTCCATAGTAAGATGTTGTGAATCGCATTTTTCATTGAACAAGGAGCTAATCCATGAATAAATTTATTTTCCTCATTCTTTTGTTAGGATGGGCCAGTGTATATAGCCAAGGAATGCCTTTTGTACAATCTGTGGCCAAAATTGATCTTCAGGGAATTGGGGTGTTTGAATTATTTCCAGATTCCCAAGGCAAACAGATTCTCTATGTGCGGCCTGCTAACTTGAAAATCGCAAAAGGGCCAGATGGCAATCCTATGATTCGTGTGATCTTGCTCAAAGAGATCGCAAGCCCAGCACAGTCTGAATCGCCAGCAAAAATCAAAGCATCTGGCTATATTTGGCTTAGTGTGTATCTTGGCTATGATAAAGAAGAAGAATTATTCACTAAATTACGTCAAAGAATTGAGATGATGTATCCACAATACAAAGGCTGGAATTTGACATCCCTTTCTCTCATGCCAGGCACTGGTAAAATTGGATACAGCATTGGCAATTCTGCTGAAATTGTTTGGGTTCCTTTTAGTGCACCCACCACCATTGGAACGCAAATTCCTGTGATGATTCCAATTCCCAAAGAACATGGCGAAATCATTCGGCAGACATTGTTGCACTCTCCTAAGGCAACAAGCAATGATTTAGGCATCGCCATTTATTATCAAGCCGATGCTTTATTTATGCTGCCTCCAACCCGCATTTGGGTTAAGGCTGAAAAAAGTGAAATGTTTAAATACGTCCATGAGACTTTAAAGACCAAAGGCGGATTCTTCATTTTCTCATGGTCATATCACCGAGAAAAAATCAGGGAAGAATTGGAACGTCGGCAAATCCTCAAAGGCGGTATTGATGGCAAACAGCCGTATCCAGAAGCTATCCTGAATTTGTTCCAAGAAATGAAATCCAGAGCCATTGATTTCACAGCAGAGATTCGTGTGGATCCTAGCCGAAAAGCCCCTGATGATAGCTTTGAAAGACGTGAAGGAAGATTCACGATATTTGGGGCATGGTATTTTTGGACCTTCACAGCCTGGGCTGGTGGAGCGTATGGGACAACAGACATCGAAAAAAAGGCCACAGGCGTATATGATGAAGAGTACAATTTTACCGGCCATACCCAATGCCCCGTGTCCATGACCCAAGAAAATCTGGCATTAGACTCCAGTGTGATCATGGAAGTGGATTTGGAAAATGCATTTTATGTGACCGATGTTTTGGTGGCTGAGCCATTTTTCAATTCCAGTGTTTGGGGAAAAGCTGTCCAATCTGCCAAAATTGTGGTTAAAATTGGCAGCGAAGATTCCAGTGAACAATTGGTATTCCATTTCAACCCCAATCGTAGTTCTGCTCAAGCCAGTGCATATTGGCGCAACACAAAGTTTCAATGGGATGGCCCATTCTTAAAACCGCAACTGCCGCCTTTGTTCGTACGTACAGAATTGACCACACAGCATCTCCGCCTGAGCACGCCATTGCAAAAATATGAGTGCCGTAGCATTGATAAGTTTATGCCAGCAGTGGTTGAGCTACAACAATTTTATGACTTAGTGAAAATTGATGGCGAACTTTTATTTGCAGACGTTAAGATCAAACGTTTGCAAGTCCAATATTTACGCCCAGGAATCATTCCTGGAAGTGAAACTTTGACATTAAGCCCTGAGCAACAGGCTGTATTTGCTGTGTATGACAAAAGCAAAGGTTTATCCAATGCTGTTGTGCGCGTTCGTGTGGTTACTACAGATGAAATCGGACCCTGGTCCAATCCACGAGATGTAAGCGGAGAAACCGAGATCATCTTGACCAAGAAAGATATTCGGTAAGCATAGGTGCTTTTGTCAGCACACGACAATTTTTGGGAATCTGCGCGTGTAACATTATGTGTTATACGCGCTTTTATACAGTTGGATGTTTTCTTGGGCACTAACATGTCGGGTCTTAAAAAGTTGTCAGAATCGCAAGATGAGCATGATATTTGGAGGAATTGTGTATGCCTAAAATCATTTTATTCGCTATGTTGCTCTCTTTTCTCCTAGGGTGCATTGAATATCCTAAAAAGCAAACCCCTGGAACTCAAGAAACAGGCACAGCGCCTAATGCAGAAACACAAGCGGATCCATTAGCACCCAAGCAGCAAGACTTAGAATTTGCAGAATCTATCCAAAAAAAATATGTATATGAAAGCACCACAGAACAAGGCAGAACTGAATCCAGAGAAATGGGTGAAGTCTATGTGAAAAAATCCGAAGATAAGCCCAGCCAGATTCAAGCTCCCATAGAGATGACTCCGCTTCGTCTGATTCAAGAAACAGAGCATTGCCTGGTTTATGCAGCCAAGGAAAATACGTATCTCATTTTCCCAAGGCCCCAGATTTATGATCTGGTTGGAGCACGTTTGGATTTGCAGCCATTGAAAAAACAAGGCCATTTTTTTTGCTTTGTGCATTGGCCTGATGGTATTGAAGGAGAGAGGCTGGCCTTAGCAGCAGAATACCAGAGCAAGGGAGCCTATGTCACCCACGTATTTTTTGATGCGCTGGGCAATCCTGAAATTGATTTGCTCTATCATGATACTGTCTTGGCCCACCTATCCTGTTCCATGCCAAGGCAAGACCTTCGTGAACCTATTGATGAAGCAAATTATGAACATTGGGAAATATTGCAGAATCCTGCAGAACAAAAACAAATCAAGGCCATAGCAAAATTTACATGGCAAGGAAAAAAAATCACGTATGCTTTTATGCCTTTTGAGAAACAAAGCATTTTTGTGGTCATTCTTCGAAAGTGAGACTCAATGCTTCCTTCTGGTCATAGCATAAACATTTGAAAGGAGTTAGTCATGCGTTGGTGTCTATTTCTTTGTTGGTGCCTAAGCTGGGTTGACATGGCTCAGGCTCAAGTGAACTGGATGTCAGAACTGGCGTTCGTTGGCCAAGAGCGTGGTTATGTGGCTGAGATTGGGGGAAAAAAATATATTTTCCCAAGTCATGCGACTGCACGTCGCCCACAATTAAAGATCTGCAATGACCTGCAAAATCCTATGGAAATTCAATGGAGCATCCTGCAATTTGATATTGCCTTAGGATCCCCCAATTTTTTATCGAATCTTGAAGAGCTAAATCGAGAATTGCTGGCCCAAGGCAAGCCTTCATATATACCGGCTGTGCTCGATAAAGGGATTGTGCGGATCGAAGTGCCCACCAATGACCCTGCAAAACCAATTGAAGCCCAATATCGTGAATGCAAATTGAACATTGGCGCATGGGAGACACTTCAATTTCTATTGGATCAGAAAACAACGCAGGCCATGATGGTGGGCATCCAAACCTTGCAATTTGTGCCACCCGCATTGCTGGAAGTCTATCTCAATCATCAGAAAATGGGCATTCCAATTTCAATGCCACCACCCATTGAAATCATTCGCATTATTCCCAATCAGTTGAAAGTGCATCGTCCTCCTGGTTTCCCGACTGGAATTCGCCTTGATTTTTTCTATAGCCAAGCATCTGCGGACCAATCCAGGATGATGCGTCAAACTTTGGATGGCAATACAATCGAAATATTGGGGCTAACCAAAGATGCAGTGAAATATCAAGTCGAATACGTGCCATTTATGGGCTATCGCAATGTGGTTCGAGGAACATTTTCCGATTGGCCAATCAATGGCATTGGCAATTTAGATTTACCAATCGAGGCTAAGCTTGTGGTGGTCAGGCCCAAACTTTTTCAAGCTTTCAATGCCACAAGGCTCGTGCTGTTTTTGTTTGACCAAGACCAATGGGCCAGGTGTGCCTTATTTTTGGATGCTGAAGGCCATAGTGTGCAACAGCATATTGTATTACAACAAGGCGTTCCCATACAATATGGGATTTTACTTGGATTTAATGACGAACATGCTCTCACAAAGATCGCCTCTATTGGCAATACACAATTTGATGGCCCAGATCTTGTCTTGTTCCTGCCAACTGATCAATCGCTAGCGCTCAAAAAATATATGTATACCCAATTGCAAAAGCGTATGATGTGGGCTTTGAGTATGCAAAATTTGGATTCAACATTAGCTCAGTATTTTTCAATGCGACTGTTGTACGAAGTATTTGAGCAGCATATTCACGCTGCGACCAATACCGAATTTATGCAATGGTATGAAGCCCATAATCGCATTACCTTAGACTATCTTAGAACTTCGTATGCAGGGCTTAGTGCTGGCTGTTTGATGGAATGGTATGTTCAACAACAGGCTGAATCCAAAGCATTAACAGAATTGGAAAATCTTGCTCCAAGCCTTAGCCAAAGCACAGAGGATGCTAAACAACTCAGAGAAGCCTTGCTACAACGTGCTGAAGAACTTTGGAAATCCAAAACCATGCCACAATTGAAAGCAAAAATCAATGCCATGCTCATCCAATGTAGGGAGTGGCTTCAGGATAATCAAAAAGCCAGGCTTTGGGCAATCACACCGATTTTAAAAATTCCAGAATATATGACTCTAGGCGATGCATTATGGATTTGCCATGAACAGCACGAATTGGAATTGGCAGAAGGCAAATTTGAATGGACCCAACGTCCTGGTTCATGGCCGTCCAGGCTGGTGATTCATGGCGCAGGCCCTGAAAAAACCCAGATTATTTTTTGGAATACCCTGGATTTGACTGACATCCATGTTGAATTTAGCAACATCAAATTTGGGATAGAAAGTCTATCCCTGCCTATTGTGTTGAGCCATGTCACAGGGACTTTCAGCAACTGCCTAATTCAGAAAAGTATGCAATATGGCTTGGAAATAAAACATCGTAGTATTTTGGAGTTCAAAAACAGCTCTATCATTCGGAATCAAGCTGGTATTCTGGTGGATGGCAGTGGAACCGAGCTTACTTTGATCAATTGCACAGTTTCAGAGAATGAAGGTGATGGAGTGGATATTCGATCCAATGGGTATGTAACCCTTAAAAAATGCCAAATCCAGCGCAATCAATACAATGGAATTTTATTGTTTGGAGCAAAAGCAGACATTGCTGAAAATCAAATCATCGGAAATAAACGCAATGGCATTAGCTTACTCCAAAAATCACAAGCCAGCATCAGCTTGAATCGCATTCAAAGTAATTCAGAACATGGCGTTTATTTACACGGTAGTACGGCTACGATTCAAGAGAACAAATTGCTGGATAATCTTGGATACGGCATTGCCGCATCCAATGCATACAATGTCTTGATTCAGGCAAATCTATGCCAGGGAAACCACAAAAGTGGCATTGGCATCTATGACCAAAGCACCGCTCACGTGCGGCAAAATCGCGTCGTGGCCAATCATGAATATGGCATTCAAATACATCAACCACAAATTGCAGATGTTCTCTTAGACTCAAACGAATGCACAGATAACCAGTGGCAAGATATAAAAAAAACATAGCTTGTGCAACATGGCTGCAAAATCAATCTCATACAACGAAGCAGAATTCCCGCGCTTCTCAAACAGATTCAATACAATATCCAGCATGAGTAAACCAACCTAGGCACAGTATATCAATTTTTATATTGAATTCAGTCGGGAAGCGTAGTAATCAGGATTTAGGAACGGAAAATGCTGCAATGAATGACAATCAAAATAAAGGAGTACCATTTTGAAAAATTTACTTTATCCCATGATGTTATTAGCTCTTTGTCCATCACTTTATGCAACAGCAGATTATAGCGTTGTCAACCATATCACAAGAGAATT
>JAKLHB010000256.1 GCA_022710345.1 Planctomycetota bacterium | reverse complement strand
CTCAAGGCTCAGATCATTAAGATTGATGAAGCCCGTATGAACATCGTTGTTTCGCGACGCCGCCTGATCGAAGAAGAACGTCGCAAAATGAAAGAAAAATTGCTGGAAGAATTGCAAGAAGGCCAAGTGGTTACCGGTGTTGTCAAGAACATCGCAGACTTTGGTGTATTTGTTGACCTTGGCGGTATTGACGGTCTATTGCATATCACAGATATGAGCTGGGGACGAATCAATCATCCTCAAGAAATGGTCAACATTGATGATCGCATTGAAGTCAAGATTTTGAAACTAGATCGCAAACGCGAACGCATTGCCCTTGGGCTGAAGCAAAAAACAGAGAGCCCATGGACCAACGTGGAAAACAAATATCCAGTTGGCAACAAGATCAAAGGCAAAGTCGTCAATGTGATGAACTATGGTGCTTTTGTGAAGTTAGAAGATGGTGTAGAAGGCTTAGTCCACATTTCTGAAATGTCCTGGACACGCAGAATTAGCCATCCATCTGAATTAGTGACCATTGGTGACGAAGTCGAGGTGGTGGTACTAGCCATCAATAAAGAAAAACAAGAGATTTCCCTAGGAATGAAACAAGTGGAAATCAATCCATGGTCATTAGTGGAACAAAAATACCCAGTCGGCTCTATTGTGACCGGCCGTGTGCGCAATTTGACCAATTATGGCGCATTCATTGAACTAGAAGCTGGAATTGATGGCCTTTTGCATATTTCGGATATGAGCTGGACCAAGAAAATCAGCCATCCATCTGAATTGTTGAAAAAAGGCGACAATGTACGTGCCATTGTTTTGGAAGTTGATCAAACCCAAAAGCGCGTTGGCCTAGGTATGAAGCAGCTCAGTGCTGATCCTTGGGAAAAAGACATTCCAGAACGATATCAAGTTGAAGATATTGTGACTGGCAAAGTCACCAAATTGACCAACTTTGGAGTATTTGTGGAACTAGAGTCAGACTTGGAAGGCTTGCTCCACATCTCTGAACTCACAGACCGAAAAATCAAATCCCCAGATGAGGTTGTTTCAGTCGGAGATACTGTGGAAGTCAAGATTTTAAGGCTAGACAAAAAAGAACGCAAGATTGGTCTTTCCTTAGTACGTGCTCGCCCAGGTGCTGAAAATGAAGTCAAAAAAGAGGAGCCAAAGCCTGAGGAACCAAAGTCTGAAGCCAAGCCTGAGGAACCAAAGTCTGAAGCCAAGCCTGAGGAACCAAAGTCTGAAGCCAAGCCTGAGGAACCAAAATCTGAAGCCAAGCCTGAGGAACCAAAATCTGAAGCCAAGCCTGAGGAACCAAAATCTGAAGCCAAGCCTGAGGAACCAAAATCTGAGGTAAAAGCAGAAGAACCAAAGCCTGAAGCTAAACCTGAGGAACCAAAGCCTGAAGCTAAACCTGAGGAACCAAAGCCTGAAGCTAAACCTGAGGAACCAAAATCCGAAGTAAAAGCAGAAGAACCAAAGCCTGAAGCATCAGAAAAAAAAGAACCACAACAATAGTCTCATGTTTTGAAAATAATGGAGGTCCTCAGTGATCTCCATTATTTCTTATATGGAATAGAGATGCCCGTAACTACAGTTTAAAATCATTCTAACATGGGAGTCGGATTTTGAACGTCATTTGTTTGCTGTTTGCTGTGATCGTGGGTTATGTTCTTTATTCTGTCCTGGAGCATTTTCACCTTCAAAAATCTAAAGAAATTGCACAAGATATCTTAACGCGGGCACAAAGACAAATTGAAAAACGCAAGCAGGAATTTGCACAAATTTTGGCCGCTCAAGAGGAAGCACAAAAAAATTCTCAGCAAATTATCCTCGAGCTACAACAAAGCAATGATATTTTAGCAGAGAAATTGGCCTTAGCAGAAAAAGATTTGGAATATACCAGTGCTAAATTAGACCGTCAAGAGCAAAAAATTCAGCAGGTTGAACAAAAAATTCAAGAGCAAAAGCAAAAAAATCTAGTCTTGGAATTAGAACACCAACGGCTCCAAAATCTCATTCATCAAATTTTGCTAGAACGATCCAAAAGCACAGATGAAGAACTTTATCAAAGATTTTTGAAGAATTACAGCGAACAGCTTGAAGCAGAAGCACTGCAATACCAAGAAAACGTTCGTGAATATCTGGCTGCGAATGAGGAAAGAATCGCAAGCCGAATTTTGTCTATTGCCATCCATCGTTGTCATTTTAGCCATTGGTTTGAAAATTCACCAAGCTCTGTGGTTATTGTAGAACCAAGCGATAAAGATCAAATCTTACAATCTGAAATACGCCTTTTGCTCGAACAAGAATTGGGTGTGCAGCTTGAATATGAACAAGGCTCTATATTGATTGTTACAGCCGATGGATGTCGCAGAGAAATTAGCCGTCAAATACTCATGCATGCCATTGAACATAGAGAATGGGATATACCTGCTATGAAGGCACGCATTGCATTGCTGAAAGAACAACTCGAACAAGAAATCTTAGAGACTGGCAAACAAGTTTGCAAAACATTAGAAATAGAGCTTTCTGATGATTTATGCAGACTTTTAGGTAGGCTCAAGTATCGCACGAGTTTTGGGCAAAATGTGTTATGGCATTCTGTTGAAGTAGCGACATTAGCCAAACTACTAGCTTATGAAATTGGACTTGATCCTAAGCTTGCAGTTCGAGCTGGTTTTTTGCATGATATTGGCAAAGCAATAGACCATGAACATGAAGGCGGACATCCTGAAATTGGTGGTGAAATCCTCCAACAATATAAAGAATTACCAGAAATCATTGAAGGTGTTACTGGCCATCATGAAGATGTCCACACAGGAACACCCTATGCTACTTTAATCAGTGCAGCAGATGCCATTAGCGCATCTAGACCTGGTGCACGTCGCGAGACCTTTGAAAAATACATCCATCGTTTAGAAAAATTGGAAACCATTGCTTATACAATTCCTGGTGTTGAAAACGCCTATGCCATTTCAGCAGGTAGAGAAATCCGACTGATTGTGGCACCAGACAAAGTACTAGATCAAGATGTTCCTCAAGTAGCCAACATCATTAGCAAAGCCATTGAAGATGAACTTCACTATCCAGGCAAAATCAAAATCACGGTAATTCGAGAAATGAAAGTGGTAGAATATGCACGTTAGCCATATCAAAGACCTAAATTGCTGGCTACTATAGGTTCTACGAAAGGAAAAAGAATTTATGAACCTGTGGAAGATATCTCTACAATGGTGCAAAAAAATCATTCAAAAACTCAAGAATAAACAAAAAAAAGATATGTATAAAGATATCAACGAAGCGCTCTGCATGCAGGCTCAACCCGTTGTAAACTTTGATGATACTGTAGTCCAAAGCACAGTGATGGCTGAAGAAGTAGTGGAATCCAAACAACCCGAAATGGAAGCAAGGCTAGCCGAGATAGCTGAATCAGTGGAGGCTGAAGCAATGCAGGCTGCACCTGTACAGCCCAAGCCAGTGCAAGCTGCGCCTGTTCAACCCAAGCCAGCCCAGCCAGTGCAGGCTGCGCCAGTACAACCCAAGCCAGTGCAAGCTGCGTCTGTTCAGCCCAAGCCAGCCCAGCCAGTGCAAGCTACGCCTATTCAAGCCAAGCCAGCCCAGCCAGTACAAGCTGCGCCAGCCCAAGCCAAGCCAGTACAAGCTGCGCCAGCTCAAGCCAAGCTAGCCCAGCCCGTACAGGCTGCACCAGTACAAGCTGCGCCTATGCAAGCCAAGCCAGCCCAGCCAGTGCAAGCTGCGCCTGTTCAAGCCAAGCCAGCCCAGCCAGTGCAAGCTGCACCTGTACAGGGTGCCCAAGCCAAGCCAGCGCAACCTATTCAACCCAAGCCAGCACAACCAGCGCAGGCTCAGCCTAGACCGCAACCAGTGCAACCTAAGCAGCCGCCAGTGCAGGCTTCAGTAGCTCAGCCTAGACCACTTGCTCAAGCTGCAACGCTTGCACAGCCTAAACCGCCTGAAAAACCAAAACAAGGCAATCCTCTTAACTAACCATTGATCCTTGATCTTGATGCCATTTTCAAAAATTTATGAAAAAACAATTAGTCATTTTGGTCATCTTAGTATTGCTGTTCATTGGCAGCATTTTTACATTCGCAACACTATGGTGGTCAGATTCTCCCGCGAATATTATCTTGATCACCATAGATACATTGCGTGCAGATCGCCTTGGTTGCTATGGCTTTCCAGACGCAGGAACTCCTAATATCGAAAGATTGGCCCAAAATGGAGTATTATTCACACACGTTTTTGCCCAAAGCCCATTAACCCTTCCTTCACACAGCTCAATCCTCACAGGCACCAATCCCACATTACACGGTGTAAGAGGCAATAGCTTCTATCGTTTGCCTTCTTCTCTCCCTACCTTAGCTAAAATCCTCAAGTCGTATGGATATCAGACCGCAGCAGTGGTCAGCAGCGCTCCATTAAGTCGTGACAAAGGAGTGGACCAAGGCTTTGATGAATACGATGATGTGGCTGAAAATGACGATTCTTGGGAACCTGGCCGTTATTTAGCCGAGCGCAAGGCTGAAGAGACTATATCCAGGGCATTGAAACAATATCAAAAATTTTCTCAGCAACCTGACAAACCATTCTTTCTATGGATCCATGTCTTTGATCCACATGCTGAATATCAGCCGCCAAAGCCATTTTCCGACCGCTTTGCTCATGATTTATACCAAGGCGAAATTGCCTATACTGATGCGTGCTTAGGAAAATTGTTCGAAGCCATCATACCTGTTCAGCAAAATACCTTCATAGTATTGACAGCAGACCATGGCGAAGGCTTAGGAGAGCATGGCGAATTGAGCCATGGGTATTTTTTATATAATACCACGTTGCATGTCCCTTGGATCATACAAGGGCCTATGATAGCACCCGGGCAAAAGATCGGCCATTATGCCCGTAGCATTGATATCATGCCCACAATTCTTGGATTATTAGATATACAAAATTATGGCATGGCCCAAGGTCAAGACCTTTCAGGCTTGCTGCAACCCAATCAACATAGCACAAAGAAGCCCAGCCCTGAAATGAATTTTACAAACTTTCCAGCAAGGCCAAGCTATGCAGAAACATACTATAGCCATCAAGCATTTGGCTGGCGCGTCTTAAAAAGCCTTCATTGGGGCCAATATAAATACCATGCCACTAAAGCCGGCGAATTGTATGATCTAGCCACTGATCCACAAGAAAAGCACAACCTATTGATAGAACATCCAAATCCAGAAATCTTAAAAATCCAGGAAACTTGCAAAAGTGCTCTCTCAAAATATCAAATTTCCATGCAGTCTGCCTATTCTCAAGAATCCGAGCAAAGCCTTCACCAAGCATCTGGGTTAGGATATGTGAGTGGATATATCACACTGCAGCCAGAGCAAGCTTTGCAAGAAGCCAATGCTCCGGATCCAACAGAAATGCAATGGGCCATTGCTAAATTTCATGAAGCCCAAACCTGGATGGAACTAGGCCAGGACCAAAAAGCTACAGTATTATTCTCAGAGATCGTGGCCCAAGACCCAGGAAATTTAATGAGCTGGGCATTATTAGGCAAAATAGCCGTGCGAAATCAAGACTTAACACGAGCTATTCAGCACTATCAAAAACTTCATGATTTGCGACCGCAGTGGGCCATGCCTAAAAAAGCCCTGGCAGATGTAGCCATGCAGCTCAAGGATTATGCACAAGCCCAACGTTGGCTCCAGGCCATTTTGGACACACAAGGCGAAAACGATGCCATGATTCTTTCACGGCTTGCGTATTTAAAAATCATGGCCAATGATTGGAGTGAAGCCATCCGATTGGCCCAAAAGGCAACATTCCAAGATCCAAATCTTCCTAGCGCTTGGTTTTATTTAGGGTTAGCTTTAGAGAATCAGCAGGACTATGCAAAAGCTATACCCGCATTTCGAGCAGCAATCCGGCTTCGCAGTCCATGGCCTGAAGCTCAATATCATTATGCTTTGTGCTTAGAACATCATGGGCTTAAAGATGCTGCAAAAATAGCGTACCAAAAAGCCTTGCAAGATATCAGGCCGAATGACCCTTTGTATGTAGAAATACAACGTAAATTACAAGAAAATGCAGGTCAAAAAAAAGGATTTTGAGGCTTTGATTTGGCTATGTTGGCACAACCAATGCCTCGAGGACCAGTAGCCACAGACATGTTAAGAACAAGGAACAATGTATGAGTGATTCGACATCATTGGAATTTTTATTACAAACCCTGGTGAATACACCAGAAGAAGACAAACGCAGCCTCATCCGCTCTGCCATTGGCTTATTGAGAGAAGTCTGCAACGTCCATACTAAATCCAATTATGTGAAGTTCCAGCAAACCGCAGAAAGTGCCAGACATATTTTAGACCAAATTTTATTAGGCAAAATTGGCATTGGCGGCGAAGCCACAGATGAAGAAGAGTTTTTGGAAAGCGGTGATGTCCAAGCACCTGTTGAGCAAGAAGCTGCGCCTAAAATAGTGCCTCTGGTTGAGGAAGTCGTGTCTGTGGCAGCGCCTCCTTCCAAACTCCATGGATTGGTCAAAGAATGGAATAGCAAGGTAGAGCCTTGGTTGCAGATTACGATCCCATCCGCAGATAGCGTAGAATCCATCCGCATTTTGATTGAAGCAGCCTCTGCAGTGCGCAGCAATTTAGTTAGCGCTACGTCTGGTTCAGATTTCAACAAAGAAGAAATCAAACGATTTGAAGAATATTGGGATTTATGGTGCCAAGAAATCCATAACCAAGGCTATGAAGTCACGCCAGATCGCTTTGGCCGTTTGGACGAAAGTATGGGCGATATCATCTATTCATGCCGTCCAAGGCTGACCCAAAAAGAAGTTGCGCTCCTTGTGCCAGGAATTCAACAGGGTGAACAAATGCTCGTGCAGCCAGTTACTTTAGTGACACTGCCTACCCATGCTGCCTGGCCAGAAAGCCATGCAGACCGCCGTTTAATGCCACATTGGAGAGCCATCCTCGGCGAGTTAGAGCTTTTGGTCAAACACCTCAAGATACAAAATTCAGTGGTCTGTGCAATTGAGGGAATCAATAAAAATCGTGTTGAACCATTTGTCCAATGCAGAGAAGCAGTCTTGACAGAAATCGTTCGACGAGGCGATGCCCTGAGAACCGCCATCCAAGAACAAAAGAGCATCTACCGCCTGGCCACAAATTTCTGGCGCGTGCTCGAATGCTTCTGGGCAGTATTCCATGATGACGAACGGCCAGCCGGCTACTCCTTCTTTGACCGCATCCGCCGCAGAGTCCAAGGATGGCAAAGCGCTGTCCGCCAAAATAACCAACTTTACCTGCGCAATTTCGACCCTGGC
>JAKLHB010000255.1 GCA_022710345.1 Planctomycetota bacterium | reverse complement strand
TGTTCCATTCCTGCTCTGGATTCTACAAAAATGCCCAAAAACAACTGACGAAGCACAACATCTTTATTGCTGAGTGCGAACAGAAAGAAGCATAACCTATTGCAATGTAAATGTTATGACTTCATTATTGATGAATTACTGGATTTTTTAGAGAAAGATTGCGTCATGTTTGAGCAATTACAAAAAGAACAGCCATTGGTAAAAAGAATGTTTTGGAATTTTTCCAAGACAGCGCTGAAAATGGTCCCAGGAGTGGGGCCGATCTATGAACTGGTGGATGAGACGGTCTTCAAAAGCATAAAAGAGGTTCACCAAGACCAGATCAATCGGATGGTGGAGTTGATGTATAGACACTTTCAAAAAATAATCCAGGTATCCAAGGCCCAGACAGATGAAGAATTGGAAAAAGAATTGCAAAGTCAGACCATCCAAAAAGCCATGGAACAATTTAGGGAGGACATCCAGAACAAGCAAAATGCACTAGAATCATTGTTGCATACAATCGAAGAGGAATTAGGAGACCACCAAAAACATATTAAAGCCTTATTAACGGAAGTGGAGCGATTATCTCAACCAGCGGAGTTGAATCTCAAGCTTGATCATCTGATGCCAAGCATTCTGCACAGGATTCAGCAACTGGGAGAAATCACGGATGCATACGAAAAAATACAACCAATCCCTAGATTGAGTGGACAAGGCACATTGTACAGAGCTATACGCAAAGATACCAAACAACAGATTGTGCTGAAGACCTTGAAGAAAAGGTATATAGAAGATTCCAAGGCAGTGCAGCGCTTTTTACTGGAAGGATTTATCTCATTGCAACTTGCGCATCCAAACATTGTGAAAGTTTCTGATTATGGAGGCTTCTGGGAGTCACAACAATATTTCATTGAAATGGAAGACTTGGGCGAGGTGAACCTGTGGGAATGGGCAAAACAGAATCCGTACAATGGTCGGGATCTAAAAAAGTACGTGCATCTGATTTTGCAAGGGATCGAAGGAATTCAATACATCCATGATAAAAAATTAGTCCATCGAGACATCAAGCCATCGAATTTTATGATCCATGAAGGCACACTGAAATTGATAGATTTTGGGACAGTGAAATGCATGGATATCCGATCCAGAAGCGCTATCAAGGCTAGCTTGACAGGTCCAAAAGACTTGATCGGAACTCCAGAGTATATGAGCCCAGAGCAATTTGACCCAGCCATAGGAAAAATTAGCCCACTGACCGACGTATATGGACTGGGTGTGAGCCTGTACGAATTATTCACCGCTCACCTGCCGTTTAGGAAAGATGTGCAGGAATTCGTAGAACCTGTGGGCTATCAAAAAGATATTCCCAGATGGCTCAATGGTCTTATCTTGAGGATGATGGAAAAAAAGCCAGAAGATCGTCCAACCTTGAGCACTGTCCAACAATGCCTGCACAGGCAAACCAGCGGGAAAATAGAATTTGACCCCATGCTATGCCCCAATATGCTGTGTGCCATGATCCTGGAATCTGGGACAGAATGCCCGGATTGTCATACATCGTGGCTCATACCATGCGTATGTCCAGAAGCTCAAAAAACACCCTACCGAGCTCAAAAATGCCAAAAATGCCCGGATAAGCTTGACATTTCCACAGACCATAAGCGCAAGTATTCACTGCAAACAACCCTAGAGCAATGCAGGAAAGCACAGAAATATGCAGAAGCCTTGCGATTGATTGGATTTTTTCCAGAACTCCAAGCCCAGCATGCAGAATTTTTAAACTTGCAAAGCGAATTGAGCAAAACAAAAGGCAAGCAAATACCAACCCACCATATTCAAAATTCCGATCAATGGACTCAGCACGTGGAAATGCAGGCAAAAAGACGCTTGGAACAAGAACAATCAGAGCGACAAGGCTATGAGAATAAAATGCAACAATTGATCCAAAATGAACAATGGAACGATGCACTGGAATATTATGCAAAGCAATTCCCACGCGAGTATCAAACATCCGATACCCAAGCCTCGCGAGATCATGTATGGAATAAACTCAACCAGAAGAGCATGGATCGCATTCAACAATTAAGCCAACAAGGCAAGTTAAGCCAAGCCTGGGAATTGCTGGAGCAAATAGCAAAAACAAATCCGCCAACCACTCCAGAATATAAAAAAATTGCAACTGAAATCGCCCTTGCCTACATCAACAGTGCATGGACTCAAGGACAATATAAACAAGCACTGGAATTATGTGCAGCAGCCCAATCATTGAGCCTGGAAAACCAAGAATTGGCCCAACACATAGCCAGAATCCAAGACCATTGGCAAGACCTAGAGGCATTGTTGGATAAGATGCAGCAGGCAATTCAAGCCATGAAAACAGACCAGCAATGCAGCAAAATCCAGGTGAATGACTTGCTCGAAATTGGGCAACGGCTCCAAGCAAAAAAAGAGCAAGAAGAAATAGATGCTTGGTGCATCATCACAGTCCCCGAGTTTAGCGCAGCAATTCAAAAATCGCCAGGATTGATCCACGTGGTGGAAAGATCGCCCGAGGTTGTGGCAGTGCTAAAAAGATCGCCGAGCCTTTTGGCAATGTTAGAAAAATTGCCTACACTTGTGCCAATCTTGGCACAAACGCCTGGCATTGTCCATACACTGGCTGATTTCCCTTCGATTGCACCGATTCTGGGAAAATTCCCCAACCTTGCGCCGATCTTGGAACAATCACCCAGCTTAGGCATGACTTTTCTGCGATTACACCGATATACCTGCGGTGGTTCGAGCAATGAAATGTTGGAATTCAAGCATGATAAAACCGGTATGGAGTTTGTGCTGATCCCAGGCGGGACATTTGTCATGGGCAGCCCATCTACTGAAGAAGACCGCTGCCAGGATGAAGTTCAACATGAAGTGACCCTATCGCCCTATTTCATGAGCAAGACATTGGTGACACAAGCAGTGTGGCACAAGATCATGAACACTGATCCATCACACTTTAAAGGAAATGATTGCCCTGTGGCACGTGTTTCCTGGAATGATTGTATATCATTTTGCGAAAAAACAGGGCTAGCCCTACCCACAGAAGCGCAATGGGAATTCGCATGCAGGGCAGGAACCCAAACTGCGTATTATTGGGGAGAAGCTTTTGATCTGAGCCAATGCAACAGTGCATCGTATTGGGCAAAGCAAGTGCTCAGAAATATGGATGAGCATAGGCAATTTGACTTTGATTCTAAATGGCAAAGCTTGGGGGCAGGAAGAACCAGCGTAGGAAAATTTCCACCCAATGCGTATGGGTTGTATGACATGGCCGGAAACGTGTTTGAGTGGTGTTATGACCGGTATGGTGCCTACTCTAGTAATAGTGCGACGAATCCTACTGGGCCTACTAGTGGTGCCCGCCGGGTCTACCGTGGCGGCTCGTGGGACGCTCCCGCCGGGAGGCTGCGTTCTGCCTTCCGTGGCGTGGGCGGCCCTGGCCTCGCCGACTACGACCTGGGGTTCCGGGTTTTGGCTAGGCCATGAGTTTTCAGGCTCCCCTTCATCCTTAATTCCTTTATTTCTTCATCCTGCCTTTAAAAAATCAAACAAATAAAAAAAGATAAAGCTAAGAACGAACCCTGCCAACGGAGTGACAACGGAGTTAGGCAAGGGTTTCGTTCTTGCGGGAGCTCGAAGAAGACGTGGCATAAAAAGAGTACAAACACGTTGGACGTACAAAAATAGAAAAAGATACAGCATGAAATCCCCAAAGGGTATACAAAGGAAGGAAGTGTTAAAAAAACAGAAGAGACAAAGCAGGAAAAGCGTATCATCCTGCGGAGCAGGATTTTTTTATGGAGATTTTTGAGGATATAAAGTAAACTTAGAAAGGAAGTGTTGAAAAAACAGAAGAGACAAAGCAGGAAAAGCGTATCATCCTGCGGAGCAGGATTTTTTTATGGAGCTTGGATTTATTACGCCTAAATAAATCCAAATCCAAAAGCATTGACAAAATCATGCAACAGTTGTATCATCATACGATTGATTCCAATCGTCTTATTTTTCATGGAAGGAGAATCCAATGTCTGAGCGAAAAGCCTTATATTATGGCCAAATGGAGTTGATTCCAGGGATTGTTTGTGATGGGTATATCCTGGATGACAATACCTCTGTTTTGAGTGAAAGAGGCACGGCGGATTTGTTAGGGATGGACCAAAAAACACTGGAGATCGTGAGGGGAAACTGGCCTCCGATTTTTCTTAAGTTATTCACAGATAAAGATTATATCATGAGGGGAAACTATATCAAAGTACTTGCTCCAAGCCCTCACTATGGCAGAAATATTGTGGTTTATACTACCATGGATATTGAAACCATCATTCGTGCTTATGCCACAGCGTTTGTCAAAAAAGGACTGCGCAAGAATCAGCTTCATATTGGGGAACGAGCTGTGGCACTGTCCATTGCGCTTATTCGCACCGCCCTTGACACCGCGATCAAGCAAGCCTGTGGTTTTTCCCCGAATATTCAGGAAACAGCGCAGAAACATTACAGGGATGCTGTGCGTGTGTTGAAGGAAATGGGATTGCAATGTTCAGTACCTGGGGACATTGCAACGAAAAAAGACATTGCCACGTTTCTGAAAGTCCCTGAAAGTACGCTGAGTAGCTTCTTGAGGAAGTATCATACAGAAATCAAACCAGTGCGGTTGGATCATGCCACGATCCTGGCCTTGGGATCCAGAGCGCATCGGATGTACGTGGCCAAGATTGCGGCAGGCATGGACACAGAGATCAGCATGGAGATCAAAAAGCAAATGTTTGGGGACCTGGGCTTTTGTGCAAATACCCAGACCAAAAGCGAGATTCAATGGCGGCAGGCCCTGGCGCGGGCGTTTGAAGGATTTGGGCTGCAATACAATTATCCGATTGGCAGATACAGGGTAGATTTCTTTGTAGAAAAATTGATGCTGGTTCTGGAATGCAATGGCTATGCGCATCGCTACTATGATCCAGAGGAAGAGGCAAAGCGAGAAAAAGCCATCACCAGGCGCTATGCCCTGGTCAGATTCCATCACCAGGCATCATGGCCCGCGCTTGTGAATGCGATTCTACAAGCCAGACCAGGAACAACAATGAAAGTTTATGATTCGGCGGATGTATGCAATCAACCGCAGAATTAGAAAAAGCCTCAAAGCTAGAAAAAGGCTATGTTGCAAGCATAGCCTTTTTTTCGTTTGGGAAAGCAAAATCATGCTGTGTCGCATCTTTTCTACAAAGGCGATATTCCCAAACCGCTTCGCGGCAAAAAACTTTGCTTTTTTGCTCCATTAGAATATATATAATTTTTCTACCCTTGTATCTGCACTTTATAGAGCAAAGGTTTTCCTGTGTCCCTTCAGGACACGATAAGAGCCGATATACCCTGGGGTTAGAAACCCCAGGCTTTATTCCCAAACCGCTTCGCGGCAAAAAACTTTGCTGCATATCTTATCGAGAGTTCTATATATTTGCCAAACCTTGCATCAGGCTGAGCAAAATCATACAATGATGTCGTTGTCATCATTAGATATTGACACACGAACAAAAATAGTATACCATACAATGAGGAGAGGAGAACATGTTTTTTCCTTTTTCCAGAATGGAGTGAGTTCTATGAAACTCATGATCTATTGCATACTTGTGATCTTTTGTTGTGGCAGTATATTGGAATGCCAGGAAGGAAAAAATTATCAAAAGTATTGGAAGCGTGGACTTTAGCCCGAGTTGGGACCAGGGATTTGGAAGGCCTGGGAACCATCCAACCCGATGCAGGAGACTCCGGTTCCAGGCCATGAGTTTTAGGCTTCCTTGGATCCTGAATCCCTTTATTTCTTCATCCTGCCTTTAAAAAACTCGAACAAATCAAGAAAGCCAAATTATGCACATCCCTACACTGCTGTACATAAGTCCCGAGGTTCATCTCTAGCATTTAATGCACATGGTTTTAGATTCTATGCGTTCTCTACACTCAGTTTCGTAATGATAGTTTCCTGAGTGTTTATCCCTGCTTACAGGATTCTTGCTTCCTTCTTCAAAAATTTTTCGAGCAATAGTTTCGAGCATGGTACGGTGGTAACATTTATTTAGGTATTGTGGTATGAAAAATTTGATCTTTTTTGTTCTGGCTGCGACACTAGGATCCTTGGCCATGAACTACGACAGAATATTTATATTTTGCACGCAGGTTTGGCAGAATTTTTTGCAGATAGTGTATGAGGATATACATTCTTCTGTTGTAGCTCTGATTGTGTTTGCCTTGATCGGAATTGGTATGGGCAGCTATCGGGCATTTAGCAAAGCACAAAACAAGCTTGCAGGAATGGTATGCGCTGTTTTTTGTTGTGCCCTAGGATTTGGCATTGTCTTTGGTTATATAAGCATTCAAAAGTATGTGCATGATTCTTCCTTGGACAGCGTTGTTGCCAAGATAGAAGAGGATATTCAAGCTGGTGCACTCGAGCTTGCTTCTCAGAAATGCATTGCAATTGCAACAATGGTCCAGCCTCCGGCCGCTGAAATTCAAAGCAAAATCCTAATCCGGGACCAAATCCAGGCATATCAAGCTCAGCTTGCATTTCTAGAAAGCCTTGAAAAAGAAGCTTTGGGTTTTGAAAAAGAAGCAAAATTTGCCGAAGCTTTGTCAAAATACCAAAGTATCTTACAGACACAACCTGGGGTTTGTCCAGATCCAAACTTGACATCGGTTGTTGCAAAAATGCGGGAGCATGTAATAGCAAGAATGCAGCAAATTCAATCCATAAAAAAAATCGAAGACATTTTAGCATCCGGTAGCAATGGATTTACGTACTTGCGCACAGCAAAATACTCCTGTGGAGGTGTCACGAACACCGTAAAGGAATACCGCCACGAGCAAACCGGCCTAAAATTCGTGCTGATTCCAGGCGGCACCTTCATGATGGGAAGCCCAACGAGCGAGACAGATCACGAATCCAACGAAGTGCAGCACCAGGTCACGCTATCGCCGTACCTGATTTGCAAGACCGAAGTGCCGCAGTCGGTATGGGAACGAGTGATGGGCAGCAACCCATCGCATTTCAAGGGCCCCAATCTACCGGTGGAGTGCGTTTCCTGGGATGACTGCATGGCCTTTTGCCAAAAAACCGGGTTATCCCTGCCCACAGAAGCACAATGGGAATTCGCCTGCAGGGCAGGAACCCAAACGCCGTTTAACGTTGGGCCAAACATCACGACAGATATAGCGAACTATAATGGCAACTATCCTTATGCAGGAGCAAGCAACGGACAATATCGCAAAAGAACCGTAGCAGTAGGAAGCCTTCCCAATGCCAATGCGTATGGACTATATGATATGCATG
>JAKLHB010000254.1 GCA_022710345.1 Planctomycetota bacterium | reverse complement strand
ATCCACGCATTTTTGATGAGTATCTTCATAACATTCTGCTCCATAAAATAGTTATCGCTAGGTTGACACGTATGGCGTGAGCGATTTGTAAGGAAACAAACGATGTAACTCAACCGCCTGCTTGTGCCAATTCAGCAGCGCCCCAGAAGACATCCAAAGGCAAGTTGCTATCTTTGCTGGGTTGCTTAGCAGGCCAGGAAATAATCGTCAGCGTCTGCTGCAATTGGCGGGATGGCTCAAAAAAAGGTTAACATTGTCCTAAAATTTAGGTTCGGCACCAAATTTCGTCGTCATTTCTTTGACTTCTTGGCGTATTTTTGATAAAAGGCTGCTTTTGTGCGGTGATTTGGCCACAAGTCCAATTTTCTTAGCAATCCAACGCATTTCCTGAAGCCCCATCCCTTGGCTAGTCACAGCAGGGGTTCCCAATCGTAATCCACTAGGATTTTTAGGCGAGCCTGGCTCACCTGGAATTGTGTTTGCATTGGTGATGATCCCTGCTTTGGCCAATGCTGTGGCAAATACTTTGCCGGGCAATTGTCTCCGACGCAGGTCTAAGAGCATGAGATGCGTGTCTGTTCCACCTGTTACTAAATCAAACCCTTCTTCTAACAAGGCTGCTGCTAATTCTTTAGCATTGGCGACCACTGCATGGCCATAATCACGATAGGCAGGCGTAGACGCTTCAAATAAGGCAGTTGCAATCGCAGCGATGGTATGGTTATGAGGACCGCCTTGAAGCCCTGGGAAAATAGCTCTGTCTATATCTTTTGCATACTCTGCCCGGCATAAAATAATCCCGCCTCTTGGACCGCGCAAGATTTTATGTGTGGTCATGGTGATAACATCCGCATACGGCACAGGCGATGGATATGCTCCTGCAGCAACTAAGCCACCAAAATGGGCCATATCAACCATCAAACGAGCGTTCACTTCCTGAGCGATTTCACGAAATGCTGCAAAATCCAAAATTCTCGGGTATGCTGATCCACCAGCAATGATCAAGGCTGGTTTTTCTGCCAAAGCAATCTCTCGCACAGTTGCCATATCCAAAAATCCAGTTTGCGGATTGACATGGTAGGAAACAGCTTTGTAATATTTGCTTGAATAATTGATAGCTGCTCCATGGGTTAAATGGCCACCATCACTCAGTTTCATGCCAAGGATTTTGCCGCCATTGGAGACCAAAGCATAGTACACAGCCATATTAGCAGGAGAGCCTGAATACGGCTGGACATTCGCATGTTCAACACCAAATAAGGCTTTGGCGCGATTGCGTGCTAAATCTTCGATTTGATCTACGATGTCTGTCCCTTCATAATACCTTTGCCCAGGGTATCCTTCTGAGTACTTGTTCACAAGCACAGATCCAAGCATCAAGCGGACATTTTTTGATACAAAATTTTCAGAAGGAATCAACCGAAGGCAATGGGCTTGCTGAGCTTCTTCGGCTTGGACCAAAGCCAAAAGCTGGGAATCTACGGGTGGTTGGGAAGACAAATCGCTCATTCAAAAATTCCTTTCCTATTTTTGGGGAACACCACAACGGCAACTGATATATTGGTTTCCCCAAATCCGTTATTGAGTAAAAAAATTGGGGCAAAACGCCCCAATTTTTAAATGCTATTCTTTTACCTGCAGAGATAAGAACAGTTGGATGCCCATCTGTTTGATTTGATCGAGCAAAGTTTCCATTTCATCAATGTGGCGATCTTCATCTAACAGAATTTCTTCCAACAGATGCTTTGTGACATTGTCTTTTACTTCACCAGCAAGCTGAATGGCATCATTATAGGCTTGAATGGCACCAACTTCAGCTTCACGATCATACTGAAGCTGTTCCTGCACATCTTTTCCAATTGTCATACGTTTGAGTTTGCTCACAACAGGAACACCTTCCAGGAACAAAACGCGGCCGATGAGTTTTTCAGCATGTTTCATTTCATCTATCGCACGTTTTTCAATGAGTTCGTGGAGAGCTTCATAGCCCCAATTTTTGCACATTTCAGAATGGACCATGTATTGACTAATTGCAGTGAGTTCATCGGCCAACAGGCTATTCAGGACATCAATTAACTTTTCATTTCCCTTCATGGAAATTCCTTTCCGAGATTAAGCTTTGATGCAAACGCAAGTCAGATATCACAAGTTTTCAAAAAAAGTATTGTGGAGACTAAAGAGAACGTAATGATTCTACAAGTTGATCCATATCGGCTTTGGTACGGCATTCTGTGACTGCCACTAAAATTTCATGATCACGATCAGCAAACCATTGAGATAGGCCAACTCCAGCGTAAATATTCTGTTTTGCCAGTTTTTGCAAAACTTCGGATGCAGGTTTTGGGCAAGTGATGACAAATTCATTGAAGAATGGGCTAGCATAGGTTAACTTAAATCCTGGAATTTGCGCAATAGCTTTGGCTAAGTAGTGCGCTTTTTGCAAGCATTGGTTGGCCAGTTCGCGGAATCCTTTTTTGCCTAAGCAAGTGAGATAAATCAATCCTCGCAAGGCCATGAGTGCTTGATTGCTGCAAATATTGGATGTAGCTTTTTCACGTTTGATGTGTTGCTCTCTGGTTTGGATGGTCAATACAAATCCGCGGTTTCCATTGCCATCTACGGTTTGTCCAACAATGCGACCTGGCATTTTGCGCAAAAATTCTTCTTTTGCTGCCATAAAACCAAATGCTGGACCACCATAGCTAGCCGGAACACCTAATTGCTGGCCTTCGCCTACCACAATGTCTGCATCATAAGAACGTGGAGTTGCTAGAATTCCCAATGCAACGCAGTTGACAAGAGCTAGAGCTACGCAGCCTTTTTCATGTGCAATCTTAGCAATGCTTTGGCAATCTTCCAACAAACCATAAAAATTAGGAGAAGCAATGACTACACCAGCAACTTGGTCTAACGCCAGGCTGGCTAATTTTGCTACATCCACCAAGCCATCTTTTTCTGGCATTTCCACAATTTCTACATGGATATTTTGTAGATATGTGGCGAGTACTTGTCTGTATTCAGGATGTAAAGATTTCGGGACCAAAATTTGAGTGCGTTTTTGGCGATGATGGGAATACGCTAATAGCACTGCTTCTGCCAGCGCTGTATGCCCATCATACATAGAGGCATTTGCGATGTCCATGCCTGTTAATTCGCAAATGACGGTCTGGTATTCAAAAATTGCTTGAAGATTTCCTTGGCTTGTTTCAGGCTGATAGGGTGTATACGCAGTGCTAAACTCACCGCGTCCAGAAAGATAATCCACCAACACAGGAATGAAGTGTTCGTAAATACCAGCACCCAAAAAAGATGTTTTGTGATCTAAGTCTTGATTTTTTTGAGCTAATTGCTGGAGGTGGCGTAGGAGTTCGGGTTCGCTCATGCTTGTTGGAATGTTATATTCCCCTTGCATTCGAACCTGACTTGGAATTTCTTGGAAAAGCTCTTCGATGCTTTTTTTCCCTATGATTTGCAGCATCTGCTGGATATCTTCATTGGTATGTGGAATATAGGCCATATATGTGCGTGCCTTTCAAGACTGCTCAGTTCCTCATTTATAGAAAGGAACAGAGCATGCAGCCTTAATGATGGCTCACTGCAACTTTTTCGTATGCAGCAGCATCATACAATTTTTCTACCTCAGTTGGATTCGTAAGTTCAACTTCTATAAGCCAGCCAAATTCATAAGGATCTTTCATCATATCTTCTAACTGATCAGCAACTTCGGTATGTATTGCTAGAATTTTCCCAGAAACAGGCATATAGAGAGAGCTGGTTGTCTTTACAGATTCCACTTCCCCAAATGCTTGTCCTTTTGCCAGTTCATCGCCTACTTCTACATCAAATTGCAAAAATGTGAGGTCTGTCAATTCTTTAATTGCGAACTCGCTAATCCCAATCTTGGCCTTTTTTCCTTCTACCTTGAGCCATTCATGGGTTTGAGTATATTTCAAATTTTTAGGATACATGAAATTGCCTTTCTGACAATAAACAGAAACGCTAGATTGCTATCTTTTTTCAATATAAAGTGTTACAAAATCCAATTTTTTTTAACTTTGATTTAAAATCAAAAACAAAACAAATATTTCTGCAACGAGTTCTTTTATTCTACGCATTAAAAAAAAAAAATCAAGATTATTTTGCAAGTTCAGATAGGAAAAGCATGTTTATAGCTATAACTAGATAGACAAAAATATGTTGAGAAAACTATCATAAAATAGCCCTGCTAGTCCCTATAAAAATACTAAATCTTAAAAATTACTAAATCTTTTATTTCGATTTTGCGCCAGCTTTTAAGTAATTTTACGATTGCCTCTATTTCGATTTTGCGCCAGCCGCTTTCAGCAATTTTACGATTGCCTCATTGCTAAAGAATTGGGCATATCCTAAAGCTGTTGCTCCTCCATTATCCTTGGCATGGATATCGGCTTTAGCTTGAATCAAAAGCTTTGCAACTTCGGTATGACCTTTTAATGCCACAACCATTAATGCTGTCCTGCCATCATTATCCTTGGCATTGACATCAGCTTTGGCCTCGATGAGCAGTTTTGTAATTTCGATATTGCCTTTTCCTGCGGCAAGCATCAGTGGTGTCCAGCCATCCTTGTTTGCGCGATCGACATTGACTTTAGCCTCGATGAGCAGCTTCACAATTTCTACCTGGTCTTTGATTGCAGCAATGGTTAACGCTGTCCTGCCATCATTGCTTGGCAGATTGGCATCAGCCTTGGCCTCGATGAGCAGCTTTGCGATTTCGATATGATCATATAGTAAAGCTAGGAGCAATGCGGTGAATCCTTCAACATCTTGGGCATTGACATCAGCCTTGGCTTGAATCAAAAGCCTGGCAATTTCTATATGGTCTTGTACAGAAGCCAGCATCAACGCTGATTGATGGTATTTCATTTTGGCATTGACATCAGCTTTTGCTTCAATCAACAGTTTGACAACATCTACATGGCCATCAGCGACGGCCAGGAATAAGGCTGTTTTCCCTTCTTGGGTCGCAGCATTCACATTGGCTTTGGCTTCGATCATCATTTTGACGAGTTCGACATACCCATGCTCTGCGGCCCACATCAAAGCTGTCCTGCCTGGCTCATCTACTTCTTTGGAATCTGCTACGTGTGATAAAATCTTTTCTTCACCCAATAGTTTAAGATTGATCCTTTTTTTTTCTAAAAACTCTGCCAATTTTGCAGCAGAACCATGCCCGTTTTCTTCCAAAAGCCCGTATTTTGTCAAAAATTTTGTTGAGATGAGCCGAACTTTGAATTTTCCTTGCTGGACCTGATACTGAGCAATGAACCATGGAAATTTTTCGCCTTGGCGTGGCTGAAAATTTAGAAAGTGCAAGCTTCCTACTTGTGTTGGACATGCATACCAAATCAGGCTTTTTTCTTTTTGTTTAAACTCAATGGCGTATGTATGTTCATTAAACTCTGCAATAGTCAAAACAAAATTGGCTTCACCTTGCCATGTCCCTAGAAGTGCTTTATCTAGCTTTGATTTTGTGGTGTCTCCTATGGGAGATTCAAACCCAGCAGGACAACCTACAATGCCTAATAATATTCCACAAGCAATCATCAATAAGCTCATTTTGCTGATCATACCATTTCCGTATGCAAACTCAAGCTGAATGGTTTTGAGTCTGATACGGCCTCCTTGTTAATTATGTTCAGAACTTTTTTACAGAAAGAGCTTGATTTTAACTCATAGCAATATTTATTTTTAAATCTCATGATGAAATCATTTAGCTTTTTTCTTGACCGCAAAGAAGTTTTATGGTTTAAGAATAGTGGAGGCCGCGCGTGCCTATCATTTAGAAATTTTTGCGCGGAATTTACAATGAAAAAAATAATCGTGATCTTACTTCTTCTAGCTATGGCCTTTATGATTATGGGATGTCCTTTTATCATTAGCTCTTCCCATACAAGAAGCCATACCAAAGCTATGAATGTTCACGCAGTACAAATTCATCAATTCATAGACCGACATTTTTGGCTGTACGATTGGCAAGACCCTTATGTAAATTAACTTATGCCTATAAGATAATACAAAGCCCACAAAATTTGTGGGCTTTTGTATTTGAATGCAGGAATTAATTCTTAAAAATTTTAGGAATGATTTTGAGCACACCTGGTTCATAGCAATAGGTGGCATTTCCGTTTAATAAACAAACAATGCGCAATACAGTCAACATAGAAACATCTTGAACTTGTATATTGACAAGAACTTGTTGTTGAAAGAAAACAGGATGCAGGACAATATTAATACCAGCACGAGAGGCAAAATAATCCACAAAGTCAGTCAAAGGAGTATCACTAAAATCCAGGCTTACTCTTTGTTCTAGCAATTTTTGTTCTATAGAGTGCTCTGGGTCCTCTGGCCATTTCTGAAGCTTAAACTCTTGGATTTCCTTGGGCGTGCCTACTAACACCACTCCATGAAAATGCATGGAACTGCCATGGGTTAAAAAGAGTGCTTGCTGTATACAATCTTTGAGCCGAAGATCGGTGGCTTTGAGTGTAATGTGCGAAGCATTCATGAGATACTGTGGAGTTAGCACAATATTTAGGTTGCTGACAACCCGTAGAAATTGAAAGAATTCATTAGCAGGAGTATCTGCAAAATCTAAGGTTACTGATTGCTCTAACTTATAATCCAGCATACGGTCTACTTCAGGTTGCGCATACACGAAGGTCGCCAGACAGATGGCAATAACAAAGCATATTGTTTTCATAGTAGTACCTTTCTGATTGTAAAATCAATTCTTAGGAAGGAGTGGATTTTCGGAAATTCTAACTTGTTGTGCTAGAATAGCACTAAAAAAATATCCTTAATCTGTATCAATCAAAAAAAATAAAAATTCGCTAGAATGCTGCGTTTTCCTGTGTCCCGTCAGGACACGATAAGACTCGACATAACCTGGGGTTAGAAACCCCAGGCTTTATTCCCAACCCGCTTCGCGGCAAAAAACTTTGCTGCATATCTTATCGAGAGTTCTAAAGGAAACAGCTTTGGGCTACTTCTGAATAACCTGGGTTTAGAAACCGTTTAGAAACCCCAGGCTTTATTCCCAAACCGCTTCGCGGCAAAAACTTTGCTGCTCTTATCGAGAGTTCTAAAGGAAACAGCTTTGGGCTACTTGCCAATTTCTGAGAACCGAATGTTGAGGATAGGATATTCTTTCCAATCTTGATAGTCAAAATGCCACCATTCATTTTCGTAGACTTTGAACCCTTCTGATTCCATCGTAGCTCGGAGTAAATCCCGGGCAGCGCGTTGTTCAGGTGTGCCGCCTGGATAAGTAGGACTGGCACGTTCGGAAAAATCATCATATCCACTTGGCATGGGGATTTCAATGCCTGTCTTGAAATCGAATAATCCT
>JAKLHB010000253.1 GCA_022710345.1 Planctomycetota bacterium | reverse complement strand
GGTTTTATAACCAGATGCTCTCCTGGATCGAACCAGGAGTTCAGCCATGAGATTTCCTTGCGAAAGTGATCAAATGCCCCGGAAATATTACTGCCAAAAGCAACATATACAGGATGTTGGATACTCATTTTTTGCTCTTTCCGACTTGTGATCGTTTTTTTTCCTTCTCATGGTTGGCTAACCTTTCTCATGGAAGTGCTAACCTCGTTTCTTTTGATTCTAGCGAACTTCGTGCCTCTTTTTGGTTGTCTTTTGTCCATATCTTACTGATCAGGTGGATACCAACCCTGCAATGTCATTTGAAATGTCCAGATATCTTTAAAGATATACATGCTTTCGAGGCAATCATAGCACCAATGTAAAAAGGCGGATAGACATACGTGCCAAAATCCGCCTTGTGCATTGGTGTTTGCGTGCTTTTTTACTATGGCTCAGGGCTATTGCCGATTCATGCCATTGAGGCGGGCGAGAAATCGGTTGCGGAGGTCAATGAGGATCTGGGTAAAATATTTGTCTTCTTCCTCGGCTAAGTTGCCTCGTGTCTTTTCATAGAGTATTCGGAGCAAATCCATATGGAATTTGGCTGCTTCAATGTCTATACCACGCTGCCGGGTCATGGGGTTTTCCACGTCGCCTAACTGGACTAAAACTTGAGCTGCGAGCATGGAGATGATGTGGGTGATATTGGGTTGGCTATTCCCCGCAGTTTCGGGTTCCTCTATGTCATGTGCCATTTTGATTTTTTCGCGTTCTGCTTGTTGTTTCCACTCTTCATCAACTTTTTTTCGTCTAACTTCAACCATAGTATGTTCCGCGTTGGAATTTGGAATTCCTAAAATGCAACGCGGCTCCTTTTATTGGAATGAAAAATATATCCGTACGGCTAGCTTGCTTGTGTGCAGTCGTATGGAGGTTTGTTTAAGAATGATTATCCTACTTCAAGTTCAATGATATTGCGGTCTTCAAGTTCATAATCTGTGGGAATTTTCTGCCCATCCGTGTATCGGGAACTATTCCAAATGCGTCCGCTTTTGAGCTTTTGTGCTATGTCATGATGAATATGATCTGCTAAATCCCAAACCGTGCTGCCTTTTTTGAGCAAAATAGGCTCCACACTTAAGTCTGGCT
Organism: Planctomycetota bacterium; assembly: GCA_022710345.1. GTDB lineage: Bacteria > Planctomycetota > Uabimicrobiia > Uabimicrobiales > JABWCH01 > JAKLHB01. The sequence goes on along the minus strand of JAKLHB010000253.1, from coordinate 6,287 downwards.
TTTTTCCAGGCGGCTTGGGATACACACGCACAATGGCCAGAGCTTCAAAAATTTGCTTTCGCACGATATCCAAATTTTGCCCAGTGGTAGCAGATGCTTCAAACAATGTAAATCTTTTTTGATAAGCTTCTAAGATAAACTCTCGCATGATTTCTGCTTCTGGTGAATCACATTTGTTGCCCACCATAATTGTAGGCTGGACATCAGCAGTGATGGGAAAATCTGGGGTTTCGCGGTCTCCAACAAGATACACATTTTGTTCTTTTAAAAATTGCTCTATGAACTGGATTTGCTCGATGGTGTCCTCATTGGACATATCAATGAGCAAAATAGCCGCATCTCCAGCACGTACAATTCCTGGCATCCAGGTATCATAGTGATCTGGAGAAACCGCTGGAGTATCCACTAACTGAATCCGGATATCTTCATATTTCATCATCGCAGGCTGGGGCACTCGTGTTGTGAATGGATAGTCTGCGACTTTAAGCTCAGCTCCTGTGAGCACGGAAATGAATTTAGATTTGCCAGTATTGGCTGGCCCAATGACCACGACTTGCTGGAATCCTTGGCTATCTATATGGTATGATACACCACTTTTTTTGCCTTGTTGTTTTGGCTCAGTATTACGGAGCTCTGAAAGCCTGCGCTTGAGATCAGCCTGCATTCTACTTGTGCCTTTATGCTTGGGAATCTCCCGATACATCAACTCCAATGCAGCGATCTTTTCTTCAATAGTTTTGGCTTGCCGGAATTGTTCTTCTGCTTCATGGTATTGAGGCGTAAGGTTTGCTGGCATAGAAAACGATCCTCCAACATCCAACAATTTGATACAATGTGAGTGCAATGAACAGGTCTAAGCGTTTATTTGCCAAAATGAATCAACGGAGGTTTGCCTAAAGGATAGACATTAAACCCAATGTCATACAGCGCTCGATGCTTGAGGATATTTCGTCCATCAAAAATAAAAGCTGGCTTTTCCATAGATTGATAAAGCTTGGCATAATCTAAGGTGCGGTATTCATCCCATTCTGTAATAATCGCAATTGCATGGCTTCCTCGGGCTGCTTGGTATGGATCCGGCTCTAAGACAATGTCTGCCAAAATATCTTTTAAATCAATGCGTGCATTGTCCAATGCCTTGGGATCCGTGATCACCACTTTGGCATGCTCTTGCCACAGTTCTTGCGCAATTCGAATCGCAGAGCTTTCACGTGTATCACCCGTATTTGCTTTGAAAGCAAATCCAAATAAAGCAATGCGTTTGCCAGCCACTGTATTGAACATCGCAGATAAAATTCGTCGAGTAAACCTAGTGCGTTGATACTCGTTCATTAAAACAACTTGTTCCCAATATGTTGCTACTTCTTTTAGGCCATGATATTCACAGAGATAAACAAGATTTAATATGTCTTTTTTAAAGCATGATCCACCAAATCCAACGCTAGGCTTTAGGAAATAGTGTCCAATGCGCGAATCCATGCCAATGGCTTTCCCAACTTCTTCGATATTTGCGCCTGTGATTTCACAGAAAGGAGTCAAACTGTTGATGGAACTGATACGCTGGGCTAAAAAAGCATTGGCTGCAAGTTTGGACATTTCACTTGACCAAACATTGGTCGCCAGGATTTTCTCTCTAGGCACCCAATTGGCATACAAATTCACCAATACATCACGTGCTTTTAAACCAGATTCAGTTTCATGGCTGCCAATGAGCACACGGTCAGGGTATTCTAAATCTCGGATTGCTGTGCCTTCGGCTAAAAATTCTGGGTTAGATAATACATCAAAATGAATTCCTGCTTCATTAGCATCCAGAATGCGCTGCATTGCTAAAGCGGTTTGCACTGGTACGGTGCTTTTTTCCACGATAATTTTAGGTGTTTTGGAATATTTAACGATCTCGCGAGCAGTTTTTTCCCAATATTGCAAATCTGCTGCTTTGCCAGCACCTAGGCCAAATGTTTTTGTTGGAGTGTTTACGCTGACAAAAATAATGTCGGCTTCTGCAATATGCTTGGGGATATCTGTGGAAAAAAATAAATTTTTTCCTCTGGCACTCTGCACGAGTTCCAGCAGCCCTGGCTCGTAAATAGGCAACTGGTCTGAATTCCAAGCTACAATTCTTTGGGGGTTAATATCAACCACCACCACTCTATATTCAGGACATTTCTTGGCAATCATAGCCATTGTGGGACCACCCACATAGCCAGCACCGATTCCTAGAATATTTTTCATATATTTTACCTTTTTAAGTATTTATTGAAATAGCAGTTAAAACTGTGCCTAGATGCTTTATTATGATCGCCTTGGCTTGCGTAGAGAAAGCAGCCAATGCCCCGCATCCAAAATTACGGCAATCAAATAGAGCACTATCAAAAGGCCGGCTGTGCCTAGTATGAGTGCCATCCAAAAACGAAACATCCATAAAAAGATGTCCATAACTTACCCCCTAACTTGTTTTGAGCAAAGTTTGGTTGGATTTTTAAGAAATTTTGGCTACAGCAGCTTCATTTTCAGCTTGGGTACGGCGAATCACCACACGCGTTGTTAAATCATGGCGGATTTCCTTTAGCCCATTAGAGCGTGCGATCATCGTTTTCCATGCAACCATAAAAAAGCACACCGCAAGCCAGGTTTTCATGAGATGGCGTAAGGATGTGCTGCTGAACCAAGCGATTGGAAAAATATCTTGAAAAACATAAAAAAACACCAGTCCAAACCAACAAAACCAGGCTCTTCGTAGCCAAGATTTTGCGCCTTCTGCTGCTTGGAAAACCGGGTCTAAAATCACCAAAATAAAAAATACCACAATGCCTAACGCGACAAGCATAAACAATGGATCAATGCAAAGTGTATTTTGGATAAATCCAGGGCCTAAGAAGCGTTCATAGCATCCAAGGACTATGCCTAGCCCTAAATGAAATTTATAGCAAAAGCGTTCGCCAGAGATACGATCTATTTCAGTCCATACCAAACAAATGGCAAATAGCAACGACGCAGCCCAAAATAAAAAAATAACCAATGTTGAATTAACAGCATTCCAAGATTGAAATTCCGAGGCACAAACTGCATCCAACCAGGTTATATTATGGTTCCATTCAGCAGCCATCAATGCCACAGAAAAGATAGTCAAAGCAGCAAAACAAATGAATTGCAAAAGTTTCATGAAAAATTCCGTTGTGAAAAAGCTTACTTGAATAAAACGCTAGAGCGATTACAAAATGCTTTCCATTATTTACTCAAAATTTTTAAGAAAAGCAAGCAAAATTTTAGTAAAATCTAGGTGATGGCCTTGACTTGGCTGGCATTGTTGGTACAATTCTCTAACCTTTAATCTATCTTTCGGAGGCCGTACTTTCTTGTTTGTCTAAAACAATGGTTCTGTACGGATTTCTATGACCCGAATCTTGAGTATTGCAAAAAATACTTTTAGCGAAGTCATTCGCCAACCCATCTATCTCATTTTGCTCTTTACTACTCTAGCACTTACCTTGCTTTCTCCTTATGTCACTATGTTTGCTATGTTGGCCAACAATCCATTGGTCAAGGACATGGGATTAGCAACCTTACTCCTCGAAGGTCTTTTGCTTGCTATTTTTTCAGCCAACCATGCCGTGTCTCAAGAAGTAGAAAGCAAAACGATTCTCACGATTCTTAGCAAACCTGTGAGCCGTTCTAATTTTATTTTTGGTAAATATTTAGGATTGCTCATGGCTCTTTTTGTAGCTCAATATTTGTTGCTTTTGGTTTTGCTTCCTGTGGTACGAAAAGAGATTACAGAAGCAGCCTATTCCAAAGGCGACTATCCTGTGGTCGTGGGATATTTGTTGGCAACATTGTTTTCTTTTATTTTAGCGGGTTTTGCTAATTTCTTTTATGAAAAATCGTTTTATTCATCGTGTGTCTTATCCAGTGTGCCTATTTTTACTATGTGTTTCTTGCTTTTAGGGCTAATTGGCCCCAATTGGTCATTGCAACCTTTTTTAGCAAACCTCGATTTTAGGCTAGCCATTGCTGGTTGCTTTATCTTTTTGGCTACCATGCTGCTGTGTGGATTTGCTTTGCTGATTTCCACACGTTTGTCTCCTTTGCCCACCTTAATAGGCACCTTGATCTTTTTCTTCTTAGGATTGTTTTCTGATTATCTTTTTGGTAGATTTAGCCAAGAACATTGGCTCTATAGAATTGCATACGGAATCTCTCCAAATTTTCAAATCTATTTAATTACTGATGCAATTTTAGATGAACGAAACATCCCATTGGATTACTTTATTTATTTGTTAGGTTATACAATGACCTATTTAGCTGGAATTTTAGCTCTGGCCATTGGGCTATTCCATGGGCGAGAGACTAGATAGAAAGGCGTGTTATGGAAACTGATGAATTTCTTACAAAACTTTCGCGATTGCTGGATGAAGTAAAAATTGGGGTTTTGAGTTCCTTAGATGCTGAAGGAAAGCCGCATCTTCGTTGGATGACACCTGGACTTTTGCCCAATCTTTCCGGTTGTTTATATGCCATCACGTCTCCAGATTTTGCATGGGTCAAGGCTCTTGCCACATATCCTTCTGTAGAATGGATGATTCAGAATAAAAGTGTGACAGAGGTCATACGCATCATGGGCAAGGCTCAAATCATTGATAATCCATCTCTCAAAGCAGAAATTTTAGAACAAATTGGCCGTTATATCAATATTTTTTGGAAAGTCAATGCTGCTGAAAGCAATTTTGTGGTTTTGGAAACTGTGCTAGAACGGGCGTATTACTTTGTTCCTATGCGTGGCGAGCGAATATTTATAGAATTGCAGCAAGAAAAAAGTAGAAAGGAATGGCTATGAGCGAGCTTTTGGCAAATCAATATAGCCTGGACTTTTTGAAAAAACTCTTATATGATATGCTCTTGCTTCGGCGGTTTGAAGAAAAGGCGGGGCAAATGTATGGGCTTCAAAAGATTGGCGGATTTTGCCATTTGTATATTGGCCAGGAAGCAGTTGCAGTAGGCAGCATTGCGGCCCTGGATATAAAAAAAGATTATATGATCACAGCTTACCGTGATCATGGCCATGCATTAGCTTGTGGAATGGATCCCAAAGCATTGATGGCTGAATTATTTGGCAAAGCAACGGGATGCTCCAAAGGCAAAGGCGGGTCCATGCATTTCTTTGATGCCAAGCGACATTTTTTTGGTGGACATGGTATTGTAGGAGCACAAATTTCTCTTGGTACAGGAATGGCCTTTAAACTAAATTATCAAAAAGAAGACGGCGTGGTGCTTTGCTTTTTTGGTGATGGTGCCATTCATCAAGGTGTGTTCCATGAAAGTCTAAACTTAGCCAAACTTTGGCACTTGCCCATTGTATATGTGTGCGAGAATAATCAATATGGCATGGGAACGGCTGTGCAACGTGTTTCTGCTGTTACAGACTTATCTATAAAAAGTGCAGCATATGATATTCCTGGGAAACAAGTCAATGGAATGAATGTGCTGACGGTTTATGAAGAAGTGCTGGCTGCTGTCAACCAAGCAAAACAGCAAAGATTGCCGAGTTTTTTAGAAATTAAGACATATCGGTACAAAGGCCATTCTATGAGTGATCCAGGTAAATATCGCACAAAAGAGGAAATTGAAGCCTATAAAGAGCAAGATCCAATTTTGATTTTGCAAAAGCAAATGATGGCAGAAAAATTATTGACCGAAGCAGAATTCCAAGCTATGGACAGCCAGATCAAACAAATTTGCAATGAGGCTGTGGCTTTTGCAGAACAAAGCCCAGAGCCTGGTTTGGAAGCACTGTATCAAGATGTCCTTGTGGAAAATCAGCAATAAAGGAGCGCAAGTATGCCATTGATTACTTTTCGAGAAGCATTGCGTCAAGCCTTGGATGAAGAGATGGCAAGAGACCCACGTGTTTTGATCATGGGTGAAGAAGTCGCCCAATATGATGGAGCTTACAAAGTCACCCAGGGATTATGGAAGAAATATGGTTCTGAGCGTGTGATTGATACACCCATTGTAGAAGCAGGGTTTACTGGTATAGCAATTGGCGCGGCTATGGCTGGGCTGCATCCTGTGGTAGAATGGATGACGTTTAATTTTTCACTCCTTGCCTTGGATCAAGTGGTGAATCATGCAGCCAAAATGCTCTATATGTCAGGCGGGCAAATCAAGGTGCCTATTGTATTTCGCGGCCCCAATGGCCCTGCAGAATACCTCAGTTCTCAGCATTCTCAAGCGCTTCAGGCATATTATGCTCATGTCCCAGGGCTTAAAGTAGTCGCACCTTCGAC
>JAKLHB010000252.1 GCA_022710345.1 Planctomycetota bacterium | reverse complement strand
AATGTCTCCAGGCACTGGATCATTTCTAAGTCATGCTCATGCAGCTTGAGAATGCTTTCTGCATGTTGAATGGCTTTGGGTATATCTTGCAAATGATCTTTATAGACTTGAACCAATTCTCGATGTAACGTAGTAGGGTCTTGCTGACCTAAAAGCTGGATCTTTTCTGTGAGCAATGCAGCGTATTCTGGCCATTTTTCTTGCTTTTTGAGCAACATCAAAACATGGTCTAAGATCGCCATGTCTTGTGGGTGTGCAGCATGTAATTGTGTCAAATCTTGGATTGCTCCAGGAAGATCATTGAATTTTTCTTCTTTGAGCAATGCCATTTCCCACAGCAAAGGTTGCTGATGCAGTGGGTCTGATTCAATGGATAACTCTTTTGTCAAAATTATATGAAGCGTTTGATATTCTTTATTTTGACGATAGATTCGCTCTAGCCCTTGCAAGGCCACTCGATTTTCAGGTTCGAGCTCTAGGATGCGATTGTAATTCTCTCTGGCACCATCCGAATGCTTCAATTGAAATTCTTGAAGTTCAGCAGAAGAAAGCAACAAAGCAAGCCGTCGCTGTTTGCTGATTTGGCTGAGGGCTAACTCTTTTTGATACACGGCCACAAGATCTAAAAAACGCTTGTGCTTGCTGTAAATTTCAGCCATGCGTCGTAAGATGATCAAATTATCTGGTTCGATTTCCAAGGCTTGGTTGTACATTTCCAAAGCTTCTTCATTCTTTTCCAAACGTTCCCAAACCTCAGCCAGAATCAGATACAATTCTTTCATCCGCTGGCTGTTGCTGGTGAATTGAAGCTCTTGCTCGCATAGTTGTATCAAATTTTGCCAATTGGCTTGCTTACGGTATAAGCTCATTAACAAAGCTCTGCTAGGCTCGTGCTGTGCTTGTTGTTCTAATATCTTTTGCAAAATCTCAATGGCTGGTTCTTCTCGGTTTTGCTTAAAAAGAATGCTTGCAATTTTAAATGAAATTTCAATCCGAGCTTCTGGGGGAGCAATCTGTACCTGGCGCTCTAATACTGCTAGCAAGCTATTGTCATCCTGATGCTTTTCATGAAGATTGGCTAGACAAGCAAGCGTTTCTGGATGCTTGGGATCGAGGCCTAAGATATTTTCGAGGCATGCAATGGCATCTTGAGCTTGATGCATTCGATTTTCATAAATGTCTGCTAATTCCCAAAACAATGTGATCTTGGCATTAGAATCCGCCGTCAATTCCAATTCTTGCTGAATCACGCTGATCAGATCACTGGATAAACCTAGCTTTTGATACATTTGATGCAGTTTTTTCAAAGCAGCGATGTCTTTTGCATCGCTTTCTAGGATTTGGCGCAGATAAGTGACACAGCGATCTGGCAATTCAGACGATATTTCTGCAAGTTCGGTCAAGATTTCTTTTTTTGCTTTTGGATTGCTGGTGGTTTCGTATTTATATTCTAAGGCTTCGATCCAAGGCTGAACTAATTTTTGCTCTTTGCAGATTTCTTCCCAACCTAAAATAGCTTTGAGATTGGTCTTATCAATGTTGATGATTTCACGGTAACATTGGATGGCCTGCTGTATATCATTGATTCGCTTGCGATATAAAGTAGCCAATTCATACCAAACCTGGATGATTTCTTCTTGATCTTCTAGGATTTGCAATTTTTGACGATAGAGCAATGCAAGGTCATACCACCGTTGCTCCACACGATAAAGTTCAGTCAAACGATCCAAAGCTTGTTTTTGCCTGGGCTCCAAAGCGAGTGCTGCATTGTAATGTCGAATGGAATATCCAATATCTTCCAGGTGCTCTTCTCCAATTGCGCCGGCTTTGAGATGAAGTTCTTTGAGCTGGTTTGGATCGCCTTGTACTTGAGTAGCTTGATCATAAACTTGTGCTAATTGCTTAAAATCACGTTGCGTTCTGAGCAAGGTTTCCAATTCAGCCAATGCTTCTGCATGACCTGGAGCATCCAGCAACACACGTTGGTAGAGTTGGACAGCTTTTTCTGGATTTTCCAGCTTTTGGTAGAGTTGCGCACTGCGATACCGATCCTGACTAGCCGGCTCTTGATCCACTAGCAATGCATGGGATTCTAAGACTTTGGCTAAGTTTGGCCAGTTTTCTGTATCTTCATATACTTGTGCAAGCCCTGCTAAACTTTGTTCATCTCGCGGATCACACAAGAGTGCGTTTTCATAGTACCAAATCGCTTTGCTAGCATCCTGACTTTCATATTGCTGCGCAATAGTTCGATATTTAGGTCCTAAAAGATTAGGAGGTTCATTGCTCTGCCGGACTTCCAATTCAAGTACTTCTAGCCAATGCTGCGCATCCTGTTGATCTTGATAAAAGTTTTTGAGTTCCTGCAAGGCTGGCATTTCATCTGGCTTAAGCTGCAAGATATTTTTTAAATGGAATTCGAGTCTTTCGGCCATGCCTAGCTTTTTCAGGACTTGGGCCAAGCGATAATGTAAGTCCAAGCGTTCTTGGAGCTGTGGAGTCAATGTCAATAGCTTTTCAGCAGCTTGAATATAGTCATTCCAGAGTTCCTGGCGATAATATAATTTGCTCAATTGCCGCCAACTGTCTAAATGAGTGGGCAAAATACCAAGCAAACGTTTGTAGGTCCCAATTGCAGCAGCAAAGTCCTTGAGCTTTTCTTCTTGGATTTGAGCAATTTCAAGGTATCCTGAGATTAGCGTGCTTTTTTCCAAAGCAATGATTTTGGTGATGGTTTCAATGAGTAATGGATACATGTTTTGCTCTGCGTAATATTTTTTCAATCGTTTCAGAATAGCAACATTGCGCGGATCCATCTCTAAAATTTGCTGATAATAGTTCACTGCTTCTTTATCACGCTTCTGAGCCTGGAGAATATCTGCGATTTGAATGTACAACTGCACACGTTCTTGCCCACTGGCCTGTGTACTTTGCCGAGCTAGCGTGTGGAGCTGCTTTTCAGGTTGATTGAGCTTTTGATAAATAGCTCCCAATTTTTGATAAATACTTTGTCCACCGGGTGAGAGCAAAACCATTTCTTCATAAATTTCTGCGCAATCAGCCAACCGATTTTGAGCCAATAAAATATCGGCCATTTTTTGACAAATATTGAGTTTATCTTGTTTTTCCAATGGCCAATCTAGCTCTTTGCGATAGCATTCTAAAAGATGTTGCTGATCATTGGCCTGTGCATATAATTCTTGCAGTTTATGCAAGATGCTCAAGTCCTTGGGAGATTCTTGAAATGCCTTGTGATACCAGCCAATGGCTTGTTGTGCATTCTTCAACTTTTCTTCATACAATTGTCCCAATTGCACATAAAATTTTGTTTTTTCCTCACTATCACTGGACAATTCGCCTTGCAATTGGTGGATTCTGGCTAAATTAGGCCAATCTTCTTGATAACGATACGTTTCTTCCAAAATACCCAAGGTGATGAGATCAGGCTGTATTTTCAACACCCGCTCATAGCATGCACTTGCTTTTTGCAAATCATTGACTTTTTGCCATACCAATGCCATGGTATTGAGCAGCTTCACTTTTTGATCAGGCGTGCTCAAGAGTGCGAGCTGCCGTTCCATCACTGCCACCATGGCATCCCATTTTTCGATCTTGGAATAAAGAGCCTCTAATTTTTGAAGCGAGGTAATTTCATTTGGGCTGATCTTGAGGATGGATTCATAAAATTCAATGGCTTGGGGAATGTCTTGCAGGTTTTCTTCACAGATATGAGCACATTGTTGGAATCGGGCAATCTTGTCCTTTTTATCCTTTGCTTTTTGCGCCAATGTCTGATAAATTTCCAACAGAGCATCCCAGGCCTTGGCTTCGAGATATATGCTTTCAAGTAATTGTATAGTTTGAGGAATTTCCTCTAAATCCAAAGATTGAAGTAATAATAATTTGGCTTCTTCTAAATTTCTTAGCCGATCTTTCATGCAAATTGCTAACTTTAAGAATAGCTTAGCTTTTACACTGCGATCAGAAGTTTGCTGAATTTTATCCTTGAGGATTTCTGCCACTTTGGACCAATTTTGAGTGCCTTCAGCAATATCCAGGGCTGCCTGAAGATATTTTGGATTTTCTTTTGCCAAGGAATATGCTTTGATATAGGACTCTAAGGCTTCAGCACCTCGGCCCAATCGTTTTTCTAAACATTCAGCCTGTTGAAAATAGAGTTGAGCAGATTCCGCAACATTGCTTTTTTCAACAGCTTGAGCACGCAGTTTATAAATCGAGGCTAATTCTGTCCAAGCATTTGCCAAAAAATAATATTCTTCCAATGATTTAAAGGTCTCAAGATCTTGTGGATTTTTCTGGAAAATCCCAAACAATCTTGCCGTGTCTTGATCCATGAATTTCTTCCCTTTCTCCTAAGAAAAATCGTTGATGATAACGTTTTTTGAGAGAACGCCACAACAGTAGTAGAACGCTGCAAGCAAAGTTTTTTGCCGCGAAGCGGTTTGGGAATAAAGCCTGGGTTTTTTAACCCCAGGTTATGTCGGCTCTTATCGTGTCCTGACGGGACACAGGAAAACCTGGCACTCTATCAAAAAGAACTTTTATTTCCGAGCGAATTTTTTTTTATTTTTTTTGATTGATACAGATTAAGATCTTTTTTTAGTGCTATTTTAGCACAACAAGTTAGAATTTCCAAAAATCCACAGTAGGTGCTGTCGGTTAGTTTGAATTTTTTGGGCGCATCTGAATTGCACAAGCAGGTTTTGTCAAGATTTGCCAGATGACATAGTGGTGGCTCCCAAAATCCGTTAGGATCAGTAAAATCGAACGTCCATTGTTCTTTCAATGAATTATAGCTTATTTTCAAAAATCGTCAATGAATTTCTAAAAAGATCAGCAAGCATTTTCCATCTAATACTTTGCAAAATTTTTGATTATAACTTTTTGGGAACTTCGCAACGGCAACTTTCAAGTAATGCTAGTGCTAGAAAAAAAAGGCTATGTTTCGGACATAGCCTTTTTTTGTTTGGGAAAGAATAAGATGAAATTTGAAAAACACAGTGTCGGATAGCTTGCAAGGCAAACTTTGTGGAAAAAAGGTTCGAATGTAGATAGAAGCGACAGCAGGCAACACTTTTGCTGTTTTGCCGTTAGAGTATGCTAGGCAATCCGGTTGCCGCGGGGAATATAATGCGTATGAAGAAGATGATGACTTTTATGTCCACAAGGTCCTTCTGTGAGGAATTCTTCATAGATTTTTTTGATGACCGGGTTGAGATGCGATTTGCGTATGGCCATCCGTTCATCTTCGCTGTAAATTCCATTGGATCGTGCTTTACGAATTTCCAATGAAGTTGGGATAGGTTGTCCACCGCCTCCAATACATCCGCCTGGGCAGCACATCACTTCAATGAAGTGATAATCTTTCAATTCGCCTGCCCGGAGCATGTCGAGCATTTTTTGTGCGTTGCTCAAGCCATGTACCACCATGACTTTTAGGGTGGCACCTTCCAAAAATTTCCAAGCTTGCACTGCTTTCTTGATTGGCAATTCAGCAGTTCTCATCCAATCCATGCCACGCACTGGAGTAACACGCAAGGCTTCAAAAGGTACTTCTTCTCCTGTCACTAACTCGTATGCTGTGCGAATGGCTGCTTCCATCACACCGCCTGTGTTACCAAAAATGAGGCCTGCGCCAGATCCTAATCCAAGTGGATCATCAAAATCGCTGGTGGGCAGTTTTGGCAAATCCAGCCCAGCTTCCTTGATCATCTTGGCGACTTCGCGGGTAGTCAATGCATAGTCTACATCTTGTAAACCAGAGGAATGCATTTCAGAGCGTTCGCGTTCAAACTTCTTAGCCGTGCAAGGCATGAGTGAAACACTCACAATGTCTGCAGGATTTAAGCCTTGTTTCTGGGCATAGTAAGTCTTAATAATGGCCCCAAACATTTGTTGAGGGCTTTTGCAAGTCGAGAGATAGCTCAAGCAATCCGGTGCAACATGTTCAATCAATTTGATCCAAGCTGGACAGCAAGAAGTCAACTGAGGTAAGGCCACAGGCTTTTTTTCAAGTAGAGCATCTTTTAACCGCAGCAATAGCTCAGTGCCTTCTTCCATAATGGTAAGGTCAGCGGTGAAGTTTGTGTCAAATACTCGATCAAACCCAATTCGTTTCAATGCTGTGTTGAGCTGGCCTGTCACAGATGATCCAGCCGGCAGGTCAAAGCATTCTCCAATTCCTGCGCGAGGCGCTGGTGCAGTCTGAATCACCACGTGTTTTTTAGGGTTCTCAATAGCATCCCAAATTTCGTCTGTATCATCATGCTCAGTCAATGCACCTGTTGGACAACGATTGGCGCACTGGCCACAAGCCACACATAAGGCATCTAAGAGAGGATGATCCATAAAGGTGGTGATATGTGCATGATCTCCGCGTCCATGCACATCAATGGCACCTACAGCTTGGAGATCTTGGCAAGTTCGAACGCAGCGCGTGCAAAGAATGCATTTATTCATATCTCGCACAATAGGGGCATCTTCTTTAATTTCATAGCGTGCTTTTTCATCATGGCCAAAGCGGAACATATCCACACCGTACTCTGCAGCCAATTTTTGCAATTCACAGTTGCCATTCCTTTGGCAGGTATAGCAATTGCCGACATGAGTGGCAAGCAGCAGATCCAGGATAAACCGTCGAGCACGCCGAACATCTGGAGTCCACGTCTTAATATTGAGTGGTCCGCTGATTGGATAAGTACAAGCGGATTGCAAGGTTCGCTGTCCTTCTACTTCAACAACGCAAATACGACAAGCGCCTGCTGGTTTCAAATCAGGATGATGGCATAGCGTAGGAATGCGCACGCCAATTTTATTTGCAGCTTCTAAAATTGTTGTCTGAGGCGGTACTTGGACAGGAATACCATCAATCGTAACACGAATTAAAGCGCCAATTTGTTCCGTCCCAGGCTGGGTTTTTGTGTTCACAGTTTCTGTTGACATAATAACCTTTCATAGAATGCAGCAGGTGCATTTATCCAAGTTTTTTTCCAATGCACCTGCATCTACACTAAGGCACTTCAAAGAGCAGTGCCTTAATGGCTCTTATCGAGAGCGCAATATCTCGTCGCGGTGATGTTGAACAATATCTAGGAATGCATTGGGAGCAGATTGGCCTAAGCCACATTTGCAGGCTTTCTGCATACATGCGCCCAAGGCCTCCAATTCTTTCAAATATGTAAGAGAACATTGATGAGCGGCTAGCTTATGCACGCCATCCAGCAATGTTGCAGTTCCTCGACGGCATGGAAAACATTGGCCACAGGATTCTTCAGCAAAAAATTCCATAAAATTTTTGATTATCTTATTTCTTAAAATTTATTGTAAAAATACCCTTTCTAATATTAGAATCAAGACCATTATAAACCAAACTGTTGTCAGGCTTAATTATTTGTTTTGGTACTATATTTTAG
>JAKLHB010000251.1:4984-7441 GCA_022710345.1 Planctomycetota bacterium | reverse complement strand
ATATTTTTGCCAACCAAGGCATTCGTGCTGCAGTCAAAGCCATGGAAGAAACCTTTGCTATTTTGGCCAATACGGGAGATATTCGTTCGGTTGAATCCAACATTGCCTCCATGAAACGCATTTTTCAAATCCAAGGCATGTTTGAAATGCAGGAAAATGAGAAAAAATACCTGTTTGATGGCGATAAAATTCAAGTTGTGATTCCAGCCGCTGGCGATAACAGCAAACAAGCAGCGTTCCAAGACCTTCTACAAGATCGGCCGCTTGCTTTATTAGATATCAATGGCAAAGCACTTCTACAGCGCAATTTAGAACTTTTGCAGAGCATGGGCATGCAGGATATTAAAATCGTGACTGGTTATTGTCACGAAAGTATCAAGCCAGCCCAAATTTCTAGTCAACCTTCCAGCATCACACTCATTCATAATCCGGATTATCGTCAAAGTGGGATTTTACATTCTATCATGTGCGCCCGCAATCAATTGAGTGATAGAGTGCTTGTACTCTTTTCGGACATCCTTTTTGAAAGAAGCATCTTAGAGCGCTTGCTCGTCCGAGAAGAAGATGTTGTTTTGGTTGTGGATCGAGATTATCGTGGATTCAAGCCGCAAGGCAAGCACATTGATTTAGTCAAGGCATTGTACGCTCCGCACAAAGGCGATCGCACAGTTCATCCAGAACGCGAAAATTTGGTATTGCAGATTGGCCATCATATTCCTCAGCAAGAGGCCACTCATGAATTCATAGGCGTTGCAATGTTCTCTAAACAAGGGTTTGAAGCATGCCGCAAGATTTATGAATCGCTGCTCCAATCTGGTCATGAAGGACCATTCCATGAAGCAGAAAGCTTCCGCACTGCTGATCTCACGGATATGTTCCAAGAAATGATTCAACGAGGCCATAAAATTAGCACCTTAGAAATCAACAAAGGTTGGATTGAAATCAACGATTTTGAAGATTATAAACGCGCTTGCGAAATGCTGAAGGAATAACTCGCCATGATCACTTGTGAAGCATTTTATCAAGAAGCAAAAAAACATGATCTTCTTTTCTATGCAGGTGTACCAGATAGTACATTCAAAGAATGGCTTCAGTTTTTAGCGAATCCTCCTTCCGACGTTCAGCATATTGCAGTGAGTAATGAATGTGATGCCATTGCACTCATGAGTGGCTATTATATGGCAAGTCACAGGATTGGCGTTGCGTATATGCAAAACTCTGGGTTAGGCAATGCCGTGAACCCACTCACTTCACTAGCAGATAAGGAAGTCTATGCTGTTCCTATGCTGCTGATGATTGGATGGAGAGGCATGCCAGGCATGAAGGATGAGCCACAGCATAAAAAAATGGGGCGAATTACCTTGCCTATGTTGGATACATTGGAAATTCCGTATTCTGTCATTTCAGAGAAAACACAAGATTTGCCAAACATTTTCCAAAAAGCCTGTGATTGGATGCAGCAAAAAAGCGCTCCGTATGCTATGATCATTGAACATGGGACATTTGCTCCGTATACAGGTGCGCAAGCTACCTCCAATCAATGGCCATTGTCCAGGGAAGACGCAATTAAGCTTGTCGTATCCTTTTTACAAGGCAATGAAGCTATTGTTTCCACAACAGGAAAAATTTCACGCGAATTGTACGAATACCGAGATGCTTTGCAACAAAGCCATTCCAAAGATTTTTATACCGTAGGCTCATTAGGATGTTCAGTATCCATTGCTATGGGAATTGCTTTAGCTCAACCCAAACGCCAGGTTGTTGTTTTTGATGCAGATGGCTCTGCCTTGATGCATCTAGGCTCTTGGGCCACTGTTGGAGCCTATCATCCACAAAATCTCAAGCATATTATTTTTGACAACGAGACATACGAGTCCACAGGTGCTCAAGCATCAAATTCCAAAAATGTACAATTTAACAAAATTGCTTTAGCCACTGGCTATGCACACGCTGTGGAAGCATACAATGAAGAACAACTGCGCAAAACATTGCCCGAATTTTTAGCTCAACCAGGCCCTAATCTTTTGCTCATCAAGGTAAAATCTGGATCCAGAGCTAATTTAGGCCGACCTAAAACAACGACCTTTGAAAACAAAGAAGGATTCATGCAATATCTAAGCCAGCCATTAGCGTAGTGAAATATTATGGAAAGGCATACATTGCGTTGAATTAGTTAATTTCATAACGACCATTTCCTCAACAGTGGGGAGACGGTCGTTATTTTTTTTAATACCAGGCTTGTTTTAATAGTCGTTGATTTTGCAAACAAAAAGAGCCGTACCAGGCTCTTTTTAACGGTCGTTGATTTTGCAAACAAAAAGAGCCGTACCAGGCTCGTTTTATTTGTATTTGCGGATGCGGTTTGGGAATAAAGCCTGGAGTTTCTAACCCCAGGTTTTTTGCCGCGAAGCGGTTTGGGAATAAAGCCTGGGGTTTCTAACCCCAGGTTTTTTGCCG
>JAKLHB010000251.1:0-4884 GCA_022710345.1 Planctomycetota bacterium | reverse complement strand
AGCGGTTTGGGAATAAAGCCTGGGGTTTCTAACCCCAGGTTTTTTGCCGCGAAGCGGTTTGGGAATAAAGCCTGGGGGGGGTCTAACCCCAGGTTTTTTGCCGCGAAGCGGTTTGGGAATAAAGCCTGGGGTTTCTAACCCCAGGTTATGTCGAGTCTTATCGTATTTTCATCTTCCTATTTTTTTGAAATCGGCAGAAGCTTGTGTGCTTCTGTATTGCTGCGGCGTTTGCCTGTTTCTTCGATCGTTACTGTCATCAGCGTATCTGAGCTTTGCAAGCATTTAAGAATAGCTCGATCTAAGCGATTGGCCCCTTTATTCAAAAAATGGCCCAAAGTACGTTTGGATTGATACAGACTTTTGCGAAATACAATTTCATGATCATCATCAAAATATGGATTGATCACAGCATGAAATGTGTCGCTCAGACTACCTACTTCTACAATGATACGAATTTTGCCAGATAATTTCTTGAGTTCAGCTTTTTCAAAATTAGCGCGGATTCCAAGGATGCAATCACCAGATGGGGTTAAATCCTCATCTTTGGTAAATTCGATCGTGCGATAGTGCTTTGCTTTGATATTGGGATGGCCATAGCACTGGAATGTATATTTCATAACAACTCTCGCGCCAGTAGTCTGTCTTTGGCGTATGTTATTTTAAACCCGCGTTGAATACGTGGGCAATGAATCAGTATGGATGCCCTTAAAGAGTCCTTGCGCAGCGAAATCCGTAGCTTTGATTGCGTAGGGTGGGCGCACCAAAAAAACGATAATAAGTCTTCAGAGTGTCTGGATCATAGCTCCAGGAACCGCCACGGCAGACTTTATCTTTGCCATGTTGTGGGCCTAAAGGATTATAGCTTGGCGATGTTGCATAATAAGCTGGATCATACCAATCATAACACCATTCCCATACGTTGCCAGCCATATCATGGCAGCCATTGGGCGAAATTCCATTTGCAAATTGGCCTAATACATTAGGCTTTCCAAGAATTCCTTTGTAATTTGCCAATTCTCGACTAGGCTTTGCATTGCCCCAAGGATATGGACGTTGGTCAGATCCACGGCTTGCGTATTCCCATTGAGCTTCTGTAGGAAGATGTTTGCCTGCCCAGACTGCATAAGCAAATGCTTCATACCAAGAAACGCCCACTACGGGTTGTTGAGGGGCATTGAAATGTGCATCATGGAGCATGGCTGGCCGCTGGATTTTACTTTGTTTCAGCCAAGCCCATCCTTCTTTGCACCAATACATCTCATTCACATAACCTCCGGCTTGCACAAATTTTTCATATTGCTCATTGGTAATTGCAAAAACATCTATGAGGTATCCTGAGACTTGAATTTTGTGTAAGGGTTTTTGATCGTCGTCTTCTTCGCCTCCCATAAGGAACGTAGCCGCAAGGATGCACTTCATTTTGCTTTGATCTGTTTCACAAATGATGAAATCGCCTTCTGCATGAAACCCTTTAGGCAAAACAGGCTCAGGCTGGCCTGATTCTTCTGCTCCAGGCTGCTGTCTGCTACGCAAGATATTTTCCATGCAATCAAATGCCGAAGTTGGGCTAGATGGCATCATGGCCACATTAGGCATTAAACCTGGGCTAGGCATTGTGCCCACACTTGCAGGCATATTATATAAAGGCTGGGAATAGCCCATTGCTGCGTAATCTCTTCCAAAGTCTTGCTTTTGCATAATGGCTTGGATTGCTGCTTGCAAACGTTCTTGTAAATAGTGCAGCCCTTCTTCTGTCGGTTGATAAATAATGGCAGGCCGAGTGCGCCAATCAAAGGGAAGGCATTTATGGTCCTGGGCCAAAATGATGAGATATTTTTTATTCACACGTGCAAATGCTGCTTCATGCACCACATTGGGATTTGCAACATCCAACATGCGATCTCCAGTAAAATCAGCAATCACTAGGTCCGATTGCAAAATTTCTTCTTCGATTTGTTTATATATGTCTTCTCTTGCCCAGATTTCGTCAATTCGAAATACAGAGATGCCTAGTTTCATTGCTGCTTCGCGAATGCTAAGATATACTGGATAGAATTGCTGAGCAAAAGGCATTGCTACAAAAGCACGAGGCATAGTAATACATTCCTCTCCGATAGACATTGGTTCACGATATTGAGCCAAGCCAAATTTTGCCCTTTGATTTGCAAAATCAAAGGCAAGAAAAATATTGGCTAGAACAATGCAAAGCCAATCTTTTTCGATCTTTGATTTGCAAAATCAAAGGTACTGCTAATCTTCTTTCCATTTGATCACAAGCAATGTTATATCATCTTTGGATTTTTGATCTTTGCAATCTTTTGTAAAAGCAAGCACAGCTTGTTTGACCGCTGCGCCAATTTCCTGGGCAGTGCCGGTCCCATTCCGTTCAATCACTTCACACAAACGTTCATCTCCAAATTCATCTCCGGATTTGGATTTGGCTTCTGTGATTCCATCGGTATATTCTATTAAAATATCCCCTGGCTGAAGTGGAACTGCAATTTCTTCGACATTCAAAGACCAAGGCACACCCAGCACGGTTCCTTTAGGAGCAAAATGGATGAGCGATGGACTTCGATTAGGATTATACAAAATCAAAGGATTATGGCCAGCGCGAGCAAATTGTAAAGTTCGAGTTGAAGGATTTAAGACTGCATAAGCTACTGTTGCAAAAGTAGTAGAATCCATATCAGGGCTGATCTCTTTGTTGGCATATTCCAAAACTTCGGAAGGTTTATCAAAATTTTTGGCCATGAGTTTAACAATAGATTTGATCATGCCCATCACTACAGCAGCTTCTACGCCGTGTCCTGTCACATCGCCTATCACAATGCCCAATTTACCTTGCTCTAACGCAATATAATCATAAAAATCGCCGCCGACTTCTTCCATGGGTTCAAAAATGGTGCAAAATTCAATGTTGGGATAAACTGGATTTTTGGGAAACATAGCCCGAATGCGTTTTTGGGCGTTCGATAAAAGAATCGCATCTGTGTAAACCTTGATATCATCTAAGATATCTTCGGATTTTTGATAGCGCTTGTCAGGATTAGGTTCCAGGCATTTCATCACAATATTGCTCAGGGCCTCTGGCACTAGAGGATTTACTTTGCGCGGAGTTTCCTTGGGCAATTGACGAAGTGCCTTGAGGTATTTGGCAGGGTCTTTGATCAATTCGGCATCATAAGGTAATCGGCCACATAGGCATTCGTAAAATATCACACCGAGGGAATAAATATCTGTACGGAAATCTACCTCTGCCGCATTTTTGGCCTGCTCCGGGGAAATATAACCAAAAGTGCCCATAGCTTGGCCTTTTGCGGTCAGCTTCAGTTGTTCTTCATTAGGATCCACGACTTTGGATAATGCAAGACCAATCAATTTAATATAGTCGTTTTTAGTAATGATAATATTCGATGGATTGACATCTCGATGAATAATATTCTGGCGGTGTGCAAAAGAAAGGGCGCTAGCCAATTGAGCTATGATTTTGCAGGCTGTTTCGACTTTCAGCTTGCTTTCTCGGTTTAATATATCCCGCAATGTTTCGCCTTCGATCAATTCCATCACTACAAAGTGAATGTGGAATTCCGGGCTATAACCTGTATCATAAATTTGAACAATATAAGGATGGTTGAGCCGCCATGCCAGATTGGCCATGTTCATAAAGCGTTTGATCAAGCTAGGGTTGTTCAAATTTTTTGGGGCAACAGTTTTGATGGCTACTTGCCGATTGAGGGATCGTTGAACACCGCGATATACAATTCCCATGCTGCCATATTTCAAAACATCTTGGAAATAATATCCTGCAATTTCATGGCCTACTGGATTTGTTATATCTGTGCTAAAGCGCCTTTCTTCAGTGTGTTTTTTACGTTTGATTTCAATCACAATTGGTTCTCGAGCTGCTCGATTGCTTTTAAAAATATCTTTGCCTGTCAGCTCATATAAACCAAAAGTCAGGTTCACAGCATTGGGCAGCAATACCTGATCTCCATCGTTTAATTTAGCACGATCAATTTTTTCGCCATTCAAAAGGATTTCTTTGCTCGTGCGTTTTAATAGCATAATATCGCCATTTTCATTTTTAATATAGCAAATATCTTCCGTATCCTGTTGAGTGGTGCTGCCCTCTTCTTCACTATATCGAAAGGCAATCACAAATGATTCATCCCAACGCAAATACTTGATGTATCGGCGTTGTTCATTTTTGACGCTATCAATGGATGTGATCGCAAGTTTAACCGTCATAGCATGTTCCGCACGGAAACTCCAATCATTACAATTGGAAAAGAAGTGCGGTCTCCATTGTTAAGTTTATCTGCTTTGGGTTCACAAACTCACTATTTCCATGTAGTCAAGATAGCACATACTGCCTGAAAATGCAAGGCGCTTTCTCTGGGAATCTTGGATATTTTTGAAATTTCCTAAAATTTTTTTAAAATAGTTAAAATAGTTTGTATCATCTTGCAAAAATATAAGTTATATATAAATAATATTACTGAAATAATTACTATTCCTAAAAATCTTGCTGGTGCTATTTAGAAATAGTTCTTGACAAAAAAAATGTAAAAAGTATATTTATAGTTAATGAGATGTATGTTTTTTTAGTTTTTTCTAATCAAGATATACTTTTCTTCTTTTTTTCAATAAAGATCATCAATTCTATGGATGGCCAAATTCGGATTATCATGGCAGGAGGCGGAACCGGTGGGCATCTTTGGCCTGGATTGGTATTAGCTCAAACCCTGCAGCAACTGGAACCTAATATTTTGATTGCTTTTTTTGTTCCAGGAAAACCTTTGGATTTCCAAATCCTAGAAGGAACCAATTTTCCCATTTATGTCAATGCCATGAGGGGCCTACCTGCAAGAATTGCACAAG
>JAKLHB010000250.1 GCA_022710345.1 Planctomycetota bacterium | reverse complement strand
TAAAGCACTTGCATTATGCATTTTATTGCAAGGATTGTAAAACTTGCTTTCTGTGTTACTACAGAAACCTCTGATAAGCATCACTTTTGATTGTGTCCTTGTTTCTTCTTTTGTCAAGGTAAGTTTAGATTTTTTAGCTTTTTCGGCTATAGCCGACCGGCCGCCGACCGGTCGCTCTTTCGTTTTTTTTCCAAGCCGACCGGCCCCAGCCGGTCGCTCTTTCGTTTTTTTTCCAAGCCGACCGGCCCCAGCCGGTCGCTCTTCGGTCGTCCTTCCCTTGGCACCGAATACAAAAAATGCGCAAGCTAGTGCCAATTCAGCAGCGCCCCAGAAATCGTTCGAAGGCAATTAAGCAACCGATAGCGTCTGCTGGAATTGGCGGAAGTGCGCACTGTTTGCTTAATCGCCCGCACTTCTTCTTAGTCTTTGCCCATGCCGGGGAAGAGGCTGAGTCCTTGTTGGCAAAGTTCTTGGCAAGTTTGGACATCGCCTTTGAGTGCGTGGATTACAGCCAAGCGGGTGATGCAGTCTTGCAAAAGGGCGGCTTTGCCAAGTTTTGTGGCAATGGCAAGGGCTTCATTTTGGAATTTGAGGCATGTCTCTAAATCTTTTTGGTCTAAATAAGCGATGGCCAGGTTGTTGAGGTGCATGAATTCCATTTCTGCGTCTTTTCGTTCCCGGGCTATGGTCAGTGCTTCGGTGTAAGCATGGATGGCTTCTTTGAATTTTTGGGTTTCTCGATACACATTGCCCAAGTTGACGAGTAATTTTTCACGTGCTTCATTGGAAATGGGGCTATTCACAGCGCGATGCAAATGTTCTAATGCCTGGTCAAATTTTTTCTGTTGGGCATACGCGAGTCCAAGATTTGCCTCCACCATGGACATTGCGTTTCCCTGAGGGCATTGCACTAAAAAAAGTGCTAATGCATGCAAAAGTTTTATGGCAGCAGCGCTTTTTTCTTGCTTCAACCATCCGCTGGCTTTGTCAAAATTCTCCTGAAAATTCTCTTTGGTAATCACCAGTGCCATGGGTAGGGCATCAAAATCAAACATTTTGCTAAAGCATTGTTCTAAAAAGCGAAATGTTTTGAGCAGGTTTTGTTGTTGGTTCCGTTCGGAATACTCGATCATTTTGCGGAGTTGGTTCATAAACTGTTGATCAATTTCATCGGCATGTTCCTTAGCCCATGCCATAAGGGCAGTTGGACCTTCTGCAATTTTTTTCAAACTTTCTTGGACCAATTCACGATCCCTGGGGATATTCATACAATGGAGTCCTTTCTTTTGGACAAAATTTTGCATAATTCTATTTTTTTGCGAATGGTATATTTTTTGCTAAGGTTCTCTTTCAGAAGCCTAAAAAGCTCAAAAACAAGGCAAGTGCAGCTTTGTACCTGCCAAAAAAATGTGGCAGTTAGCCACTAACAATGCAGCAGTGATATCCTCGAACAGGAGCCGAGGAATTTTGAATCTTTGAAAGGCAAAATTTATGAGGTTCTATTTGCTTTTATTGTGCAGCTTGATGGTTTTATGGGCACAAAATTCCGACATCCTTGTTGAAGTTGATTCATCAAGATGGTCCCCTGATACCCGCTCGATCGTCATAGCTGATGTAGAGTATGCTATCCAACCTCTTGTCTCACCATCCCTTCGCACAGACTCAGCAGCGGAGCATCGTGCGAATTGGTGGATTCTGCGGCCAAAAGCTCGTACAGATCGAAAAACCTGGGATTTGGCTCATGAACTGGTTGCCAATAATCCTACAATTCTCTACGCAGAGCCAGATTATACCAAAATTGATATGCCAACATTGGAATCTTTCCAACGTGGGGATTGCGATGAAAATGGCTATAGCTCAGACTGGGATTATCCAAGTCCCCGTGTTTTTGCGTGGCATTTAGGCGATGCGCATTCTCAGCTTAAATCAGTGCGCGGCAAGGATAGCTCAGAGGCAAAGATCAGGATCGCTCATCTAGACACTGGGTATGACCCACAGCATGTCAGTCTTCCTAAGTATCTAAGAACTGACCTGCAACGAAATTTTGTAGAAGGTGAAAACCCATATTCTGCTGTTGATCCTGCGATTGGTGGAGTTCTGAATCAGCCTGGGCATGGGACAAGTACATTGGCTTTGCTAGCCGGTAATTATGTCTCTCGGCCCCAAGATGCTTATTATGATTATGTAGGGGCTGCCCCATTTGCAGAAATTGTGCCAGTCCGTATTTCCAGCACAGTGATTTTATTCCAATCTAGCTCACTGGTACAAGCTTTATATTACATCATTTCTGCAAATTGCGATGTTTTGTCTATGTCTATGGGCGGCGTACCTTCTAAATTTTGGGCAGAAGCTGTAAATGATGCTTATGAACATGGTATTGTTTTAGTTACAGCAGCAGGCAATAGTGTAGGGTGCTTACCCACCACAGAACTTGTTTGGCCAGCAAGATTCAATCGCGTGATTGCTGTTTGTGGGGCTACGTACAAAGGCACTCCCTATTTCAAATATGGGATGTTTGATTTCAAAATGCAAGGCAATTTTGGGCCTCAAGAGTTAATGGGATCTGCCATTGCTTCTTATACGCCTAATGTGCCTTGGGCTAATCGAGGTTGCGGCACTTCGTTTGATTATGATGGCGCTGGTACTTCGGCAGCAACACCTCAGGTTGCTGGTGCAGTAGCCTTGTGGCTGGAAAAATATCGCGACTATCGCTATGACCATCCTTGGCAAAGAGTTAATGCAGTAAGAAAAGCTCTTTTTAGCACGGCTGATAAGAGCTATGGTGAATCTGCTAAATACTATGGCAATGGGATATTGCGCGCAAAACGTGCTTTGGATGTCGCTCCTTTCAAGGATCCGAATCCAATTCCACAAGATAGCGTGCGCTTCCCAATTCTTGGTCTCTTATTGGGCTGGAGAACAGAGAACCCGACCCCAGAACAAAGCATGCTGGAAGTAGAAGTCCTCAGACTGCGTTATAACAGTCCAACATTGCAAAAAATTTTCCAAGAAATCGAAGCAAATCAGAAAATCACCACCACACAAAGGCAAGAAATCAAAGCAACCATCCTGCAAATGCCAGAATGCTCTGATACGCTAGCAAAACAACTACAAGCCTTAGAATAAATTACATAAATAAACTACAATACAAAGGAATTGCCAATTGGCAATTCCTTTGTATTTTGGCATACTCTATTTCTTTTGACAAGAAAAAACAATCATTCCTGCTTTTTTCTCACATAAAATTTTCCTTGACACAATATAAATTTTTTGTAAAATATCCACCATAGTTCTTCTAAATTGACTATTAGAAGTTGGTACAGCAATGTGTTTAGTATAAGGCCTCATAACTCATACTTTTTTTCATTGACCATACGGCCCAATATGTTGCTACATTTTTTCAACTGGCAACTTGGGTTGCAACTTATAGTTTCAATGACCATTAAAATATTTTGAAAGGCAGAATAGCAATGTCTATTTTGAGCATCGAGGTGAAGCGGGTAAGCGAAGGGATGGCCCATGTAAAAGTGGTTGGCTCCCTCGATGCCGCGACCTACGAAAAGATGGAAAAAGAAATTGACAAACTTTTTGCCAATTCTTATTATAAACTCATTGTCCATCTGGAACAAGTGCAATACATTTCCAGCGCGGGTGCTGGTGTGTTTATTTCTGCCATAGGCACAGCTCAGGACCATAATGGGAATATCGTGTTATTAAAACCAAGCGCACAAGTTAAGGATGTTTTTACAACCCTTGGTTTAGCTGAGATATTCCCATACGCAGATACCATAGATGAAGCTGTCAGATCCTTTTCATAGAGCTGTCTTTTTCCGCGCTGAAACTGCGGTTGTCAGCCCAATTTCAGCGCTTCCTCTATTATGAACATACTTAAAATCAGTGTGATTGTTCCCACCTATAATCGTGCTCATTTTATCACTTCTTGCCTCGATGCCATTCTACAGCAAAATTATCCTCATTTTGAGGTGATTGTGGTGGATGATGGCTCTGATGATACGACTCCCCAGGTGCTTGAAAAATATATCCCACGAATTCTTGTTCTTCGTACCCCCAATCGTGGTGTGTCTGCGGCTCGAAATTTAGGTATCACGCATGCAACAGGAGAATATATCGCGTTTTGTGACTCAGACGATCTTTGGTGCCAGAACAAGCTTAAGACACAAGGCGAATTTTTCCAAACCAACACAGACGCAATGGTTTGCTACACAGACGAAATCTGGATTCGCAATGGCGTTCGTGTCAATCCTTGCAAGCATCATCGAAAAGTTTCAGGCTGGATATTTGAGCCTTCTTTGGCATTATGCCTGGTAAGCCCTTCTTCTGTGATGATGCATCGTCGTTTTTTTGATCTAGTGGGCATGTTCGACGAAACACTTCCAGCATGTGAAGACTATGATTTATGGCTCCGCGCAGCTTTAAAAATGCCATTTTACTTTATTGACCAGGCATTGATCATCAAACAAGGTGGACATATTGGCCAACTCTCTCGGAAATTTGAAATCATGGATCAATTTCGAATCCAGGCCATTCTCAAATGCCTCCAGGAATTTGAATTAACAGACGCACAGAAAAAAGCGGCCATTCAAGTTTTGGCCCAAAAATGTTGGATTATTGCCACAGGTGCTCGTAAAAGAGGAAATATTGCCTTAGCGCAAGAGTATGAACAAATTCGAGCAACATGGATGAGCAGGATTTCATAGAACTCCAAGACAAGAGCATCAGAAAGGTATTTTTCAATGAAAAAAATCATTGTATTAGGCGCTGGCATGGTTGGCAAAGCCATAGCCATTGATCTTTGCAAAGATTACGCTGTCACAAGCGTAGATGTAAATCAAGCAACTTTAGATTTTCTCAAAGCAAATTATCCGATCCAGACCAGGTCATATAATTTGCAAGATACATCCAAGATTCACGAGTTAGTGCACGATTATGACCTGGTGATTGAAGCAGTTCCAGGGTTTATGGGCTATGCTACACTCAAAGCTTTGATTTTAGCGAAGAAGAATGTGGTGGATATTTCCTTCTTCCCAGAAGATGCTTTTATGTTGGACAAGCTGGCGCTAGAAAATCAAGTGACAGCCATCGTGGATTGTGGTGTGGCACCTGGTATGAGCAATTTTATGCTGGGGTATTATGCGCGCATCATGGACGTGACTCATTTTGAATGCCTGGTTGGAGGCCTTCCTCAAGTTCGAGAATGGCCATTTGAATACAAAGCGCCGTTTTCACCCATAGATGTGCTAGAAGAATACACCCGCATGGCTCGTTATGTAGAAAATGGGCATTGTGTGACCAAAGCTCCTCTCTCTGACCCTGAATTAATCTTTTTCCCAGGAATTGGGACCTTAGAATCTTTTAACACCGATGGATTGCGGACGCTGATCAATACCTTGGGCCATATTCCAAACATGAAAGAAAAAACCCTGCGGTATCCTGGCCATATTCGATACATTCAGGCATTGAAAGATGCTGGTTTTTTTGATCTAGAACCTATTTCCATTGACCATGCACAGGTTCGGCCATTGGATTTTACGGCCAAAATTTTGTTCAAAAAATGGAAATTGATGCCTAAAGAAGCCGAATTTACAGTCATGCGTATCACGATCAAAGGCCAACAGCAAGGAAAAGAGAAAACCATTGTCTATGATTTGCTAGATCATTATGATCCACAAACCCAACTGAGTTCCATGGCTAGAACCACTGGATTTACAGCAACTGCTGTGGCTCAACTAGTGTTGAATGGCCAATTTAAGCGTCAAGGAATCTGCCCGCCAGAATATGTAGCCCAAGAACCTGGTTGTTTTGAACCAGTTCTTCAATACCTAGCAGCACGCAATATCCATTATCGTCAAACTTAGATGTAGCCTTGTTGTTCTGTATATCCAGCATATCCTGGATATACAGACTTTTTTAGATAGGAAATATCATGCGTTTATCCACCATCTTTGTTTTTGGTTTAGTTTGCCTGGGTTCATGCTTTGCGCAAGATGGAATGGTGAATGGCAAAGATGATGCTGAGTTTGTTCAGGAATTGGCTCGTGGCGGATACTATGATCTGGCTGACTTTATGGTGGAGCAAATACGTTCCTCGAGTGCAATTCCTGAAGCACAGCGTTTACAGGCCAAAGTATGGAAATGTACGCTATTGCAAATCCGAGGAGAACGGAGTCAAAAGCTTGAAGAAAAATGGCGTTGGTATCAGGCCGCTTCAGAAGCATATCGAAATGCGATTGCGGAAAGTCAAGATATTGCCAAGCTGCAACTGGAATTGGCATTTGCTGAAGCGCTCTGGAAGCAAGCAAGTAGCGTGATCCAGGAACCAGATGAAAGCCGAAGCAGCAATATCCCAGATTGGGCTGCAGGCCAATTGGCCCAAGCACAAAAGTTATTCATATCTTTGAAAAAGGCAACTGCATCAGCAGGCACGGATTTCTCGCGTAACCCGGCAACCGAGACAGCGCAGCGTGAACTTGAGCTAGCTAAAATTCGGCATCAGGCTTCTTTTGGCTATTGCCGTGCATTGTATTTAGAAGTTCAGTTGGGAAAAATGGAGCGTGTTCCAGAATGCTTAGATGTCCTAAGTTCGTTTATATGGGATTATGAAGGTCGGCCAACCGCATTTTATGCGTTTTTGCTGCGTGGGCTAGTTTTTTTAGAGCAAAAAAAATATGTAGAAGCCTTGGATTGTTTTGATGGCGTGTTGCAGAGCTTAGAGGCCCAGTTCTTATTCCATCTTGAGCTATCGTATGCCGCCTCCTTGGTTCCTGGTCAAATAGCACCTGCATTAGCGGCAGGGTTTGAAGCAAAAAAGATTTCGTTCAAAAAAGCTGCTAAAATAGTCGGAGCAGGCACCAATCGTTGGCTCATTCTGGATGCAGATGAAAAATATCTTTTGGTCAAAGAGCAGACCGCGATTTCTGTGCATAAAATCAACCAAGCTCCCCTTGCCATTGATCTCCGGATCCAAGCAGCGTATTATAAAGCCAAAACATTTGTTGTGTCTGGGCGTTATGATATTGCCATCGCATGGGTTCAGCAATTTCAAAAAGAAGTAGAGCAACGGTATGGCATTGAGCTGGAGCAAGTGCTATTTGGCCAAGCCAGTCTTTTAGAGATGGCGGGTGGCTATATTGGGCTGCGCGAATATTCCAAAGGCTTTGCACTTGCGGAAAAAATTGCAGCAAAACCAAACGTATGGGGTAGTGTGGCCAAACGCCTGTTGGAAAAATGGGGTGAATTAGATCCAAATGTTTTGCAAAATGCGAAAAATGCGTATTTAATTGCAATTGGACTTTGGGAAAAAGGCCGACATAAAGAAGCTATCCTTCACTTCCTCAAAGTGGTTCAGCAATCCGCAAGCAAGCAAGATATTGAGCTATATGCCTTAGATTCCTTGGACAAATTAGGACAATGTTTCTGGGTCTTAG
>JAKLHB010000025.1:13592-23454 GCA_022710345.1 Planctomycetota bacterium | reverse complement strand
TCAAAGATCGAACACAAGGGAAATCCAAAATGAGCAGTAGGATTTTTATAGAGGCAGCTTGGTTGGTGGGTAAAATGGGATGGAAAGATATGATAAAAAAACAGGCTTGAGATAAGACTCAGGCTGATATTTCGATAAGACTCAGGCAAGATATTTGGATAAGATTCAGGCTGATATTTCGATAAGATTCAGGCTGATATTTCGATAAGACTCAGGCAAGATATTTCAATAAGACTCAGGCAAGATATTTCAATAAGACTCAGGCAAGATATTTCAATAAGACTCAGGCTGATATTTCGATAAGACTCAGGCTGATATTTCGATAAGATTCAGGCTGATATTTCGATAAGATTCAGGCTGATATTTCGATAAGATTCAGGCAAGTATTTGGCCCGCAATCGCGGGCCAGGTAGGGCTACTTTTCTTGGAACTCTGTAGGTGTTAGGGTAGTAGTTAGAGTCTCTGAACCACGGCAGTATGTAATTTGGACAGGCTGATTTTCCAAGAGGTAGGAAGCTTGGTGCAACAAGCTCAATGAATTTGTAATAGACCGCTCTCCAAGTGCGATCAACCGATCGCCTGCTTGAAGCCCACTTTTAGCCGCAGGGCTATTGGGCTCAACTTGAATGATGACGACACCTTGGGTGTCTTCACTATCTTTAACTTTGATGCCAACCCAGCCACGGGATATTTTGCCATGTTGAATGAGTTGGTTGGCTACCCAATAGATGGTTGGACTGGGCAGTATAAAATTAATTCCTTGCGGAATGACTAAATTGCCTGAGGGAACAAGAGAGGGAGGAGTTTTGGGAATTTCTTGGATATGTCGAGCCAATTGCTCAATCCGATCCATAAAGATTTGTGGAGGAATGGAGTTTGCTTTAAACTCTTGAATGAGGGAAAATAAATCAAAAAAAAAATCAGTATGATTCGTTATGTAGGTATTTCGATTTAAAGTGCAAAAAATCATACCAACAAAACGCCCTGAAGAATCAACCACAAGCCCGCCATCGTCTCCAGGATTGATAGGTGCTGTGGTTTGGATCAAACCTGTTAATGGACGCGAGCGACCATTCATCCAAACGCAACGATCTAATCCACTCACAATGCCAGTGGCTACAGAATTATGCAATCCATACGGATTACCTACGGTGATTAAAAATGCTCCCACTTTTAAGTCTTCTAAATTACGCGGGATCAAGTCCGGTACTATATTCGGAGGAAGCTCCTCTAATTTGAGCACGGCTAGATTGGTAAAAGCATCGCTGCCCACTAAATAGCATGGTAATTTCATCCCGGTTTGGAGATATGCTACCACACTCTGGCCTCCGCGCACCGCGCTAGCTACAGTGACTAGATGGCCTTTTGTATCCAGGATAATGCCTGAACTCGCACGCTGGACAGTGCGGCTTTGGTATGAAATTTCTAGCTTGACCACGCAAGCTTGCACTTTTTGCACAATATTAATAAATTCTTGCTCAAAATTTTGAAGCGATTGGCTGATTAAAGGACTGCAAAATAGCGATGGTAGCAAAATCAATCGCATGAAATTGTGGAAATGCATCTTGAACTTCCTTTTGACTAAAAGGATACATTTTTGGTGCTCAATGGCTCTACTTGATCCAAACGATATTCCATAGTTTCGGGGTATTTTAACAATACTTCTAATTGTTTCTTAGGAATAATCGGTTGAAAAGGCATCGGGGATGTGGTAGCTATTGCTGTAGGCTGTGGTGTTAGCAATTGCCCTGCATGACGAGGAATCCAAAGTTTTTGGGTCAGTAAAAGCCCAACCACAAGCAAAAACACTGCCATGGCTGGCCGCCAAAGTGGCCGTAGAGAAAAAAATGATTCTACAAAAGATGGCTGTGGCTTTTGGACGACCTGAATTTTTCTGTAAAGTTCATCCCAATAACCTTCAAAAAAATTAGGCGACAGTTGAGGTGTTTTTAATGATTGTAAGATATTCCTAGGTTTTTGATATTGATGATATACAAGACGGCAATGAGCACACTTTTGTAAATGAACAGCAATATTTTTTCGAAAAACTGGTAAATCATTCCCCACATATAATGGCAAAATTTTTTGAACAACCCAACATTGCATACAGTACCCTCCTAATTATGGAACTATCTCAGCCGCAAAAGCAAGCTTTACGGCTGATCAAGCTCTGGTTATGGCTATGAGCCAAAATCTGCGATGGACCAGTCTTCATCTGGATGCTCTGCTGCTTGCTTTTCCCAGATTTCTTTAAATATTTGGCGTGCACGAAATAATCGCCAGCGCACTGTGTTATGATTGCAGCCAACAATTTGTTCAATCTCTTTGCAACTAAGGCCTTCCATATCGCGTAATACAAGGATTAAGCGGTACAAAGGTGGAAGCTGGCGGAGAACTTGTTGAACCTTGGCTGAAAGCTCTTTTTTCTCAACATATTGTTCTGCAGGTAAGTCTTGGGCATCAACATCGCCGACTTCCTCTAAGGAAAGCGGCTTAGAATTGTGCTTATTTTTGCGCAATATATCAATGCAAAGATTCACTACAATTCGATAAACCCAGGTATAAAAATTATTATTTAAATTAAAGTTAGCTAATGCACGATATACCCGCAAGAAGGTTTCTTGAGAAACATCACGAGCTTCTTCATAATTTCCTAGCATTTGAAATGCAAGCCAAACAATCTTACTTTGGTATTTTTGGACTAGCTCTCGAAAAGCTCCCATGTCGCCAGTTTGACAGCGCTGGATCAATTCATTATCATTTAAACCCATAATGTTTGTTGATTAAGCATGAATTTTTAGATAGAACCAGCTTCCATTATATATGATTGACAATGATTTGTAAAGAGAGCTTTTTATTTTTGTACGAGAAGAAATAAAAAATGTTTGGATAAATTCAAATGTGAAGCTGATTTTTATTAAATCCTGCCTAAATTTGACCATCAATAAAAAAAACGGAGCTTGGCTTGCCCCGTTTTAAGCTAAAACTGACTATGCAACTTTGTAGGATTGTAGCAAAGCGACTAAGAAATCCCATACTTTGCTAATGCTGGGAATATGCAGCCGTTCGCTAGGAGAATGTGGATTTTGAATTGTAGGTCCAAAGGAGATCATGTCCATGCCAGGATATTTGCCGCCAATGATGCCACATTCTAGCCCAGCATGAATTGCCTCGACCTTAGGCTCTTTGCCCATGAGCTTTTGATAAACTTCTTTGCAACGAGCCAGAAGTTTGGAATCCATGTCAGGTGCCCAAGATGGATATCCATCGCCTGTTTTTGTGGTGCCGCCGGAAAGGCGTACAAGGCTTTCAATGCGATCTGTGATCGCTTGAAGCCGGCTCATCACAGAGCTACGTTGGCTTGTAACAACTTGTAGTACATTATCTTTAATGCTAATGGTAGCCAGGTTGTTGGATGTTTCCACCAACCCTGAGATTTCCATAGACATTGCTGCAACACCATGTGGCAAAGCAAGTAATAAATCAACAGCCTTTTTGGTCTGCTCTTCAGTCATGGCTTTTGTGGGAACAGGGGTCTGTTGATTGGGCTCTGGCATGCCTGGAAGCAGTTGAATGGCTAAATTGGGATCGTTTCTGCGATATTCTGCAGCGATTTCCTTTTGCATATCAGCCACAATCTGCTTTGCCTGTTCTTCAGATTTTTTGTTGATGAAAACAACTGCATGAGCATCACGAGGGATAGCGTTGTGCGCTGCTCCACCATGGAATTGTGCTACCATCACTTGGCCGAGCTTCGCTAAACGATACAGGGTTCGGGCTAAGATGATGATTCCATTGGCACGTTGGCAATGAATGTCAACGCCAGAATGTCCGCCTTTTAAGCCGCTCACTTTCAGACAATAGACTTGATGAGAAGATGGAACCTTGGCCATGGATAAAGGCAGGCTAATCTCGGTTGTTTTACCACCTGCGCATCCAACTGTGAATACTCCTTCATCTTCACTATCCAGATTCAGAAGTATCTTACCTGTGATAAAACCAGATTCAAGAGCATTGGCTCCCGTAAGGCCAGTTTCTTCATCTACGGTGAACAAGAGTTCGAGCGCTGGATGACCAATGTCCGTTTGTTCTGCTAAAACCAAAGCCATTGCAATAGCAATACCATTGTCTGCACCTAAGGTAGTTTGGTTTGCGTTAAGCCATTCGCCTTGTGTCACAAATTGAATGGGGTCTTTGGTGAAATCATGTTTTGATTCGGGTGTTTTTTCGCAAACCATATCCATATGGCCTTGCAACACAATGGTCGGAGATTGTTCATAGCCTGGAGTGGCAGGAACCTGAATGACCACGTTGTTCACTTTGTCTTTCTTTGCAGAAAGATGATGTTCCTGCGCCCATTTCATCAACCATTCAGAAATTTTGGCTTCGTTTTTAGATTTACGCGGAACACTGTCAATCTGCTGAAAACGCTCTAGGATTTTGTCTGTCATAGTCATAGAAAAGACCTTTCTCTGATACACAGAGTATAAAACAAAATTGCGGCTAGCCGCTGCATAGATTTTTCTGCACATCCTTTGATGATACTATCACATCTTGTTACAGGATGTCAAGAAAAAAATCCTAGCCCAATTTTATGGTTCAATAGGCCAGAATTTCCTGGCCTATTTATATAGTCGCTCCAGCTTTTTATTTTGCAAAATTTTTGCAAAAAAAATAGAAGCCAAGTTTGATGGCCTAATGGCCACGTCAACTTGGCTTTTGTTGTATGCAAAGCAGCTTGCTGAACTCTAAGCTCAAAAATAGGAAGCAAATGGAAATGTTGCAATTGGCGATTGGATCAGTGCCTCTCACGTTTTTTTTGTTTTTTTTGTTTTTCCAATTCTTCGAGATCATTGGCTAAATCATCTTCATTGCATTCTTGAGATTCGGTCAAGGGGCCTACACGACGATGCACAGTTCCTAATTTCTCTTCTACGTCAGATAAATCTTCTGCAATCACTTCCTTAGCATCTGTGCATAGGTCAATATCCAATTCTTCATCTTCAACATCAATATCTAAGAAATCTTGGTTTTCGACTTCTTCTTCTGGAATTAAGGTAATTCGGTCTGGAGTGAGCATCTTTTCTTTGCTTGGTTCAAACTCGCTGAGCATGATTTCTCCAGAATCATTTTCATCGCCTGCATTTTCTTCTGGTTTTGGTGCGCTCTCAGTTTGGACAAGTTCAACTTCAACACTTGCTTCTTTTGATTTGCTATCCGTGACTTCCACAATTTCGCTCATGACTTCGGCAGACCTAAGGAATTCTTCAGAAAGATTAATTTTGCTCATGTCTTCTTCTTCAATGATCAAATGCACATCTGAATGGGCTTCTTGGATGGCTTTTGCCAATTCTTCTTTTTGCAAGACATGAACTTCTTCTGCAGGCACTAAAAAGCCAGGAGGATCACAGCTTACTAAAGCTCCATATTGTTTTAAGACTGTGTCAAAAATATAATTAGATAAATAGCTTTGATCCACCAAAATTTGACGTAATGAAACATACTGCTTTTTTTTGATGATTGTCAACTGCTGCAAAAGACATTTATTGAGCCGCCATGGAGATAAAAAATTTTTCTTCACCAACATTTTGGCCATTTGAATGTCTCGAATTTGTGCGTCAAAGTAAGGGTATTTCAAAGGTAAAGTCTTTTTTAAGACTGCTAACAA
The DNA here is from genome assembly GCA_022710345.1 of Planctomycetota bacterium. Classification (GTDB taxonomy): domain Bacteria; phylum Planctomycetota; class Uabimicrobiia; order Uabimicrobiales; family JABWCH01; genus JAKLHB01. Next base: position 17,786 of record JAKLHB010000025.1, on the reverse strand, counting down.
CACTTTGAGTTTGGCTTCTGTGATCAAATTCTTGCTGGCCATGATCTCGGCTAGGCCTTTGTTTGGCCAATATTTTTTGATCATACTCCAACAACCGCTCAGTTCTTCTTTTGTGCATATTTGATTCTTAATGGCTATTTTACCTAAGAAACGATCTCTTAAATAATTGGGAATATCTAAAATAAGTTCTTCTTGATTTGGTTCCAATGTGTCTTTTTCAGCGACTGGCTCCTTTTGGCAAAATTTTTGAATCAAATACTTTGTTAAATATCCTTTGGCTAGCAATAAGTCTGCTAAAAAAACAGTTTGGCCACGAGATTGGACTTCATTCTGTTCTCGAAGGCACGCGGCAATGTCTTTTACTGTGACAATTCCCAAGCGTTGGATGATTTCCAATAACTTTTTGTCTCGTTTTTGCTTTCGGATCAATTTTGCCTGTTTTTTGCGCTCTTGTTCTGCTTTCATCAATTGTTCGAGAACATGAGATTCAATTAAACCTCTTTCCAAAAGCAGTTCGCCTAGATGCTTTTTTTCTGGATTTGCAGCCAGTATTTTTTTGTAATGTTCGAGTTCTTCTTTGGTCAGAAGTTCATTGCCCAAGAGCAATTGATCAAAGATTTCTCCCATATAGTATCTCCGAACAGCATTCAAGCATGGCCTAGGATAACTGGGTCCAAAGATTCAATATATTCAGCTATTCCTCTTGAATCTTGGATTGAATGCCCATTGCAAAAATTTCCTCTTTTTCTTCATGTATCCAAAAAATCTGTTCTTGTTTTGTGGTGATCACAATATGCGTTGCTTTTGTATCTAATCCAAAGATTTGTAAGCAGATACTGCAGCTTGCAGCTACAGCTTGGCTAATATCAAAAAATTGTTTTTTATCCAACAATGAAGGCAGCGAAGAGTAAAAAATATGATTCCCATAATTCAAATATGCTGCGTCTTGGAATACTGGTTGCTCTTGGCCTAACTTATATTTATTACAAGACTTCTGAATGATTGGATTTGCATGTTCCAAAGCTGGGTTGAATGTGCCCAATGCTATTTCTAGATTTGCAGTTTCTGGTATCAAAGTTTGGCTTTGCATAGGCAGAGTGCTTTCGGCAGATAGCATCTCCAATGCATTTTCTTGTGGTAATGGAGTTTTCATATCAGCGGCCTCTGGCTTGGGCTCTGTTTTGATGGAGCTGCTGACTTTTGCCTGAGCTTCGTCAACAGATGTTTCTTCAGCAGAGGAGCGCGCCTCGTTGATGATACTAGAAACAAGCGCTTCTTCCGTAGCGATTTCTTCTGCAAATTCTTGAGAAATCATAACAGGGTTTACTGGTTCTTGGGGAGAATCTTCTGTCGGCTCTAATAATTCTAATTCAGCACCATCCGGTTGTTCTGTGGAGACATCCAATTCTAAATCAACCAAGATTTCTTCTGACTCCCTGCGGGTAGAAGCCGCTCGCAACTGTTCTTTCAGTCCTTGCTTTGCTAATATACGTGAAGGAAATTGAATAGCAGCACTAGGGATAGGCAATGATTTACTAAAGCAATGGAATAAATGGGCGACAATGCTACCTAACTTGTGTGTATCAAAAATAGCATTGGGCAGCGTGAAATTTTTTGTAGATTGACCAGAAGGCAAGCTTTTTAGAATTGCCCTACGCCTTCTAGGAAGAGGTTTTGAATATGACATGCGTATTTCTAAATATTTCGGCATGTTCGGGCTCGCTAGTCTTTTGGTCTCACCTAGCGCATCTTTTCTTTTTGCAATTTTGGTTTCAGATAATTTTTCCGTTGGCTTGGTTCTGGTTTCTGAGGATCTTGGCATGGTTGTTCTTTTGGCTGCTTTGGATTTTTCTGATTGGCTGCTTTCATCTGTCGTTGCAATATGTTCTGTTGCTTTGGATTGCATTAAATTTTCAATTTGTTCTAAAATGGGCTTCCATTGTTGAACAGGCTTAGGGATGATTAAGTCTTGGAATTTTTGCACCAAAGGTTGCAATTTTTGGGGTTCTATGCTCGTGAGAAAAATAAATGGAATGCTCCTGGTATCTTCTTTTTCTTTGAGTAAATTATAAAAACCAATGCCACCCATACCAGATAGTGCTGTTGCTTCAGAAATAATAAGGTCGGGTTTTTTTTTCGATATGACTTTAATGGCTTCGCCAATATCTGAAACAGCCACAACACTATATCCTGCGCTCTCTAAAACGGATTGTGTCACGACTCGAATTTGTTGGAAACTATCCAAGAGCAAAATTTGTTTTTTATCTTTTTTGCCAAACAAAATGAGTCCCCTTTCTAGGATCCGGCTGCAATAGAAGCAATTTTATCAATGGCTTGTTGGATTTCTGCTTGATTCACTTGTTGATTTGTAAGGACCACCAAAATAATATCTTCTGTGATTTGCCGCAAGACCACAACTCGATTTTCACTTCCGACTAAAATTTGCTGTATGTGCTTCTCTTGCCATTCGCGCAAAGTTTCTTCCAAGATTCGCAAACTAGAAGCACCTACTGACCCAATGGTTTCTAGATCATATCCTTTCTGATTTGCAACAGAAGCTATCATTGTACCATCAAAATTTACTAAAGCAAGAAATTGCCAATGAACAAAATCACGACTTAATTCTTTAAGGCTATTTTCAAATTGAATATTATTTGCTACCATAGTTTGCTGACTTTAAAAAAGAAACTACTGCCTTGGCTGTTCTGAATCAAAAAGGTTCTACAAATTTTGATTTGCTAGTCTAACATTAAACCAACCATAGTTGCTACTTGAAAAAAGTGAGCAACTTATGGGTGCCCTAGCCAACTAGCAACTAGGGCTAGGTTGAATAAATGGATACACTACCAGTCGTGGGATATTCCTTTTTTCTTTTGCTTTTCCATTGCAAAATTTTGACTCATAGGTTATGATGCAAGATGCAACGCCTATCTAAGCCAATTGCAATAGGTATTTTATCATAGAGAAACTTGGAATGCAAGTTTTTTTCCTAATAAACAATTACTTCTTATAAAATTCACCTGGATAAGCGCGATGTTGCTACAACAATATTGGTTAGCAAGAGTTAAAAGATTGACCATTTTAAAAATTTATGATACTTATTATTGACGGCTATAACCTTTTATTCAATGCTCATTGGCCCGTACAAGGAATATCCTTAGAGGAACGCCGTGCACATCTCATCAAAGAAATTGCTCAATATCGCTCTTTGACTCATCTAAAACGTGTGATCATTGTTTTTGACGGGAAGCAAGATGCGACAGTGCCATTTCAACAGCATGTAAGTTCTGCAGGTATTGAAATTTACTATGCTGTGTGTGATGGTAAAGCTGATGAAAAAATTCTAAGTTTATGTGAAGAACTGAGCGATGTGCAATTAGTAACTGCAGACCGCAGGTTAGCTCGTGCTGCAAAAAGTCTGAAAAGTAGAATTTGGTCACCTGAAGAATTTATCCAAGGTTGGTATGAAATCAAAGCAAAGCAAAGCAAGGAAACCCAAGAAAGCAGTAAACCTGTTGCTGAACCACAAATTGCTGAATGGCTGAAGTTGTTTGGCTTAAATGCTGAAATAGAATTTTCAGAAGACCAAATTCCAGAATCATTCTTGCATTTAAAGAAAAAAAAGAAAAGAAAATAGAAAGGTAATTTATGCAAATCCAAAGTACTGCTGAATTTGAAACCAAAGTTATAAAAAATCCAAAGCCTGTATTAGTGGATTTTTTTGCCCAATGGTGTGGGCCATGTAAAAGGCTTGCTCCTGTCCTTGAAGAATTGAGCCAAGAAATGCAGGATAAACTGGATATTTTCAAAATAGATGTGGATCAGGTACCAGAGTTAGCTGAACGCTATAATGTCTCTTCTATCCCTGCATTGATTATCTTTGAAAGAGGTCAGGAAATTGCCAGCCAGATTGGAGCCTTTTCCAAAAGCGATCTGCAAAAATGGCTCAAAGTCAAGGTAAAAGCATTGGCATAGTATCTCAGACACTTCTAAAATAATGGCCTTGGGTCAAATCTTTGGGATTCAAAAAATGCGGTGTGCGAAAAGTGAATTTCAAAGGGTTTGCCAAGGCCATTTTATATAACGCTACTAATTCTAAAACTTGGGATGGTATTTCTTCTGCAAACATGAGGCGCATGGATTTGATTTGGAGATTTGCTAATTTCCCAACAAGTTCTGGCACAAACAAAATTT
>JAKLHB010000025.1:0-13582 GCA_022710345.1 Planctomycetota bacterium | reverse complement strand
TGGAGTTTAAGAGCATAGTGCCAAAATGATGGTGAGACAAGACTGGGAACCTTAGGCCGAGCCGATCCACAAGGAAATGATTTGTTTTTGGGCAATTTGCATTGGAGTCTTGAGCAACCAAAAAGCCATTTTCGTTTTCTGAAAAAATTTGCTGAAATAGTTGGCATGGGATATACATGAGACGGAATCTACCATATACGATAGCTTCGAATTCTAGGGCCGGAGCCTTGATTTGCCTGGATTGGGCTTCGATTTGTTCCAGGTTCATCTCTATAGAAATGGTTGCTCCAGTAAATTGAGATGGCGCTAATTCTGCTAAACTTTGAATTGCATGCGTATTAAAAAGATTGAAGCTAAAATCTGCGATTTTTGGTTTTTGATTGGGCCAATTCAGTTGACCCAGTTGGGACCAATGCCCTAATAAAAATCCATCCACGGCTTGCAACTGAGTCAGGCACTGTTGCCATCCTTGGACATATTGAGATGACAGAATAGGCGGGGTCCACACATACACTTGAACATCTTGCTGTTTGAGCGCTTCCCAGCAGCAATCTTGTGCATGCTGTATATAATCGCTCCAGGGTAAATATAGGCGGACTTGGGATAGGCCTTGAAATTGCCATTGTCCATCCCATTGATGGAAAAAAAGGGAAAGATGCGGGGATGCTATTGGTGCATCAAATTGTGCAGGATCAAGATTGCCAGAGGTTGTGACACTACTATTTGAGCATGCTTCTATCGTGTTGTCTTTCTGGCGGTTATACCTATCCACACGAGCCTGGCTCATTTGAGATAACGCATTTCGTCGGATCAGATTGAGTTGAGAAATACTGAGGTTGCATGGGTCTTGAAGCACGATCTCCAACGTTTGCCAGGCAAAAGGGGTGTTGCCTGTCTTGGTCAATTGTTCTCTGATTCTGGATTCCGGAAGAGGTGCTCTTTCAGATTTTTCTGCAAGACAATGCTCGATAACTTCATGCCCTTCATTATCTTGTATGCAGAAATATCCGCCTTTATGAGTGCTAAATTCAAACACTCCATGTAGGTAAACTTTGCGACGATTCAATGTGCTATAAGAATCACGTGCTTTTGCCATCAAGTCGTGGGAAGATGTGCGAAAAACACGATCTCCAGCATGAAACCGGCCATGAACTTTTCCAATCCACACCAACATCCCAGCGCTGGCTTGCTGGATTGGCTGCTTTCCATGCCATAGCTCAGAGATCAATGCTCCAGGACTTTCATCTTCCCGATTCCAAACCTCAACACCATCATGAAGATGCAAATCATTGGTCAATTGTATTTGGATAAGGCCAGCTTTGGAATCCCAATCTATCACTTCTCCTATGGGAATCCCCCAATTTTTGGGCTTTTCCTTGGTGATCAAATCATGCGGTTGGCCTGTGAAATATCCGCTGGTAAACCCGCCCCGGTTGAAAATTTGCAAAAGTTCCTGTTGGCTCGTCTGACTTATGCGTCCTAAATCTAAATAATTTCGATAGATACGAACTACAGTTGCCACATATTCTGGTGATTTCATCCGACCTTCGATTTTAAGAGAGCGTACTCCAACCGCACGAAGCTGTCCTAATAAATCTAAGGTGCATAAGTCCTTGGGGCTTAAAAGATAACCTTGTTCTAAGATTTGAGTATCATGGCAAAAAGAATATTTCATGCGGCATGGTTGAGCACATTTGCCGCGATTGCCGCTGCGCTCGCCAATGATGCTGCTCATCCAACATTGGCCAGAGCAACTTATACACAGTGCGCCATGAACAAACGTCTCCACTTCCAACGGACTTTGCTGCACAAAATTCCGAATTTCAGCCAGCGATAATTCCCTGGGCAGCACGACTCTAGTAAATCCGAACTGTTTTAAAAGCTGTGCACCGCTGGCATGCGACACCGTCATTTGAGTGCTTGCGTGCAGCGGTAAATCAGGTAAGGTTTGGTGAAGCAAATGTGCGAAACCCAAATCTTGCACAATCACAGCGTCTATCCCCTGATGATAGGCTTCCTGGGCCACCTGCAAAGCCATGTCCATTTCGGTATCTGCAATTAAAGTATTCAATGTCAAATAAATTTTAACATTTCTTATGTGTGCGTATGCCAAGGCTTTGCTTAGTTCTGACATATCTAAATTTGCAGCCATTTGCCGTGCATTAAACCCTTTGGTACCCAAATACACAGCATCCGCTCCATTCTCCACGGCTGCGACAAATGCATCCCATGATCCTGCAGGTGCTAAAAGTTCTATGACGCTATGTGACATATTTGCCACCTCATGATCAAAAATTGCAACATGATTTTACCATTCGAATTTGCTTTTACACCATGATGTATTATGCTTATATTCGAATATTTTTTTGCACTATATAGAGTTAAGGTAATTATAAAATTTTTATTTTTTTATGGAATATATTTTGCGAAATAAAAAATTGTCTCTTTTTTATTTTTTTTGAAAAAACATCACTTAATTTTGAAAAAACATCACTTAAAAGGAGAAAGCCATGATTCAAGCCATGGGAACGATTCCTTCCCAACAACCCGAACTTGTTGGGAAACTTCCTTGCTGCAATTATTGTATCTTAGAAATTTTGCTCAATCCAGACCTACGCCGTGCAGAAAATTTGGAAGCCGAACCTGGGTTTGAAAAGGAATTTCAGATTCAGTTTCGTGCCCATAGAGATAGAATTGAGCAAATTTGCCAAAACTGCAATCATGATTGCATGCTCAAAAAGATCGCACTACGCACCTATGATGACAGGTATCTCTTGCAAATGAAATGCATTGAAATCCTAAAATTAGATCGTTCGAAAAAGTTAGATAAAGAAATTACCTGGGAACAAGCAGTCCGAATTTGGTACGAAGAAAAACTGGATGATAAAAGAACTTGTGCAGAAAGATTTAGCAAAATTTGGAAATATATTCTTCCCAATTTAACAGCAATTGGTGCCTATAAAATCATTATCACAACTGCAGAAAACTACCAAAATTGGATCAAACAATTCCAACTCTTGCAGAAAGAAGAGGAGGATAGAAAAGAACATGGAAGATAATCGAATCATTCCATTATCTTACGGAAGCGTGCAATATAAAATGCTTCCAAAAATTCATTCGGCAAAATCCTTTTTGTAAAGGAGAGATCCGTGCCTAATTTTTTACCTTGCCAGGCCGCTAAACCAGGCCTGGCTCCCGGCAATGGGAATTGAATTGGCTCTAGCACAATTTGCTGTTTGAATTTTTCCAATGCCCACGATACAACTTCCTCATTTTCTTCTGGAGAAAAGGTGCATGTAGAATACACCAAAATGCCATTTTTTTTAAGAGCATGAACGCCTGCCCCAAGTAACTGCTTTTGTTTACTTTGGCATTCTTTGACTGTTTTCAATGACCAATATCCATAGCTACGCGGATGATTGGCCAGAAATCCAGATTCTGAGCTACAGGGTGCATCCACCAACACTCTATCAAACCTACCTGCATTTTCCTTCCCAACCATCACTCCATCACCTAAAATCAAGTCAATATAAGCTTCATGGCCTTGCAACTTGATATTAGCTTCGAGTTTACACCATCTTGGTTTGACAAATTCAACTGCTACTACTTTAGCCTGTCCTTTTGTAACAGAGACAATTTGTGTTGTTTTCCCACCTGGCGCTGCGCATAGGTCTAGGATGACTTCTCCAGGTTGCGGGTCTAACACAGCCACCGGCAACATACTGGAGATATTCTGCACATAAATTTGTCCATTGAGATAGATGCTTGTTTTTTCAAATTCTCTTTGTTTGGGAAACTCCAGAATCCACGCATAGTCTAGCCAAGGCACTCGTTTGACTCGTACTTGTGCTTGGCTGAAAGCTTGCATGAGACCAGGAATATTGATCTTGATAAAATTGATCCGAAACGTGGTCTGCTTGTCATCTAAGAAAGTGCGGCAAATCGCATGAAATTGCTGAGGATATAATTGCTGCAAGCGGTCTAAAAATTCTTTAGGCAGTTCATATAGTCGCTTATCCATGAATTCAGTCTGCTCCTGGTGCAAATACTATGGAAAAGCGCGCAAACTGCATGAGACACAGCCCACGCGCTTTTGCTCTGAATCAAAAGAGCACATTATTTTGTGGATCTATATTCCATCGTGGAAATAGGGGACAGCTCACCTTTGCCATATTTTTGTTCATAGCGTCGGAAAGATGGATCAACGGCTTCTACATTCGCCCCTAATCGCTGGGCTTTGAGTTTATAGTCATACGAATGTTTGTAGAGGTCTTCAAATCCCTCTTCCCTCAGGATATGTGGTGTCACAAAGAGATAGATATTGCGTTTGCGGTGGTTGACAATCCTGGTCTGGAATAAAAGCCCGATAATAGGTAAATCACCAAAAAGTGGGATTTTTTCAATTGTTTCGGATTGATTATCAAAAGTAAAACCACCAATGACAACTGTTTGTCCATCAGGCACAGTGATTGTGGTCGCGATTTTACGCACGCGTTTCGGTGGCACACCACCCACGGAAGTTTGAGAACGATCAAATTCATCAATGGATTGTTCGACTTCCAAACGTAGGTAATTGGTTTCTCCACTAATATGAGGAGTGATGACCAATGTTGTGCCAGCTTCTTGATAACCAGAGAATGTATTGGTCCGAGAACCAGAAGTATTTTCTGTCGAAGTCTCAGCAGGAGCTGCTTCAGCAACTTTGATTTGGGCTTTCTCATGGTCATTGGTGAGCACACTGGGCATAGAAAGCACTTTGAAATTGCCTTCACTTTTGATGGCCTTGAGCAAGACAGGCATGTTGAAGACATCTTTATAATTGAAGAATGCAGTGCCAGCGCGGCTCATGTCTGTACGAGTGGGAATGGGCACTTTACCAATTTTATCAACATCGTCCAGGGTGGTTTTAGAATCCAATTTTTGAGTCTTTCCTGTATCTTCATCAATCACCACAAGGTTGGAAAATCCAAAATCTGTTGCTCCGCCAAAAGTGAATCCATCGTCGTCTGGCTTTTCTGCTGCGAAAAGCTCAACTCCAAAGCCAAGCATATCTTCTGGGCTGACTTCAATCAATGCGCCTTCAATCAACACTTGCGGACGGCGCACATCCACTTGTTTGATGATGCTTTCGATTTCTTTCCATTGATAAGGATCAGCTTGCACAATCAAAGAATTGGTCTGAGGTTCTGCTTGAATCGAAGTCGTGATTGTCTCCGTGCCTTTGGATGCTGTTTTGCCAGTTTCGCCCAATGTCTTTTTCGCAAGGCCACCGCCTTCCAAAAGTTTGGCCAATGTTTCTTGAAGCTTGGTTGCATCCGCATGTTTCAACCGTATATAGTGAATATGGCTTGGTTCAACCAACAAGGTTTGATCTAATTCCTGAATCAATTGCTCCAGTTGTTTCATCTTATCTTGATGAGCTTGCAAAATAATGGCGTTGAGCCTGCGATCCGCAACAACTTTAATTTGGTCCAATTCAGGTCCGCCACTAGCTCCACTGGCTTGTTTTTGTTTGGTCAAAAAATCATTCAATTTTTCTGCTACTTCTTCTGCAACCGCATTTTGAAGCTTAATCAATTTATATTGTTGGTCTGGACCTTGCTGATCCATCAACTTAATCACATCATAGACACGCTTGACATTAGGTGCAAAATCTGTGATTAAGATAGTGTTAGAGCCTTCGATGCCGCCTAAATTGCCGCCTTGAGGGTTGGATATTCGAAGAGCACGTAGGGTCGTCTGTACTTCGCGAGCCGAAATATAATTGAGCTTGATGACCATGGTGATGAACTGATCTTCACCCTGGACACTATTCAGTTCTTCTTCAGTGTATATGGTGCGAGTGGATGTCCAAGGGCCCACGATGTTCCGTTTGATTTTCAATAATTCAGCATCACCAGTGCCTGTGCTTTCCAAAATAAACCCATTATATTCAATCACAGATAAGAAAATCCTATATAATTCTGATTTTGTGACTGGGCTAGCCGAAATCAAGAAAATCTTTTTGCCTTTGAGTGTATTATCATACAAAATGCGCTTGTTTGTGAATTTTGCAACAAACTTCACAAATTCTTCTAATTCTGTGTTGACAAAGTTAAGATCAATGCGATCTTCCTGTGCAGATAGTACAACCCAAGGATAAATGAACAACGCGAGAGCAACCCACACTAGCAACTTACCTCGCATGGTTTTTCCTTCCATAAAAATGAAAAATCTTCTTTATTATTTTAATTTTATATGCGCTATCTAATCTAAATGCAAAAACTTATGACGGACGTTTTCGTTTGATGGCTACCATTGTAATATCATCAAATTGCTCGAAATTTCCCATGAATTCACATATTTTTTGAAAAATATTATTGAGAATTTGCTCTGGAGTCAAAGGGGCGTATTGTTCTGTGAGTTCCACGACCCGTTCCAAATGAAACATCTCTTCATCTTCATTCATAGCTTCTGTGACACCATCTGTGAATAACACAATCACATCATCTGGATCAATCAAAAGTTCACTTTCTTTCAAATGCGGGCTTACGACATCGTGTTTAAGGCCTAGCACAACACCGCCGGCTTTAAAGACAGAGCATTTTTTTTGCTTTGCAATATAGTGAATGATATGCTCGTGGCCTGCTGAAGTAAAGCGAAATTGCTGTGTTTGCGAATCCCAGATCATCAAAAGCAAGCTCATGAATTTGCCAGTTCCCCAAATATCACGTTCCAAAAGACGAGCCACAATGTCCAGGATTTCACGAGGCGAAGTATAAAATGGAATCAATGCGCGAATGTAAGAACGAACTTCGCTCATGATCAAACCTGCTGCCACTCCCTTACCAGCAACGTCACCAATGCTGACAAAAATATCATCTGTGACTTGATTATCTGGAGTCTCACGATGCAAGAAATCATAATAATCACCACCAATTTCTTTGGCGCTATGCATCATGCCATATAACTCAATGTCTGGGCTTTGAGGGATTTCTTTTGGCAAGAGACTTTCCTGGATATTTTTTCCAATGCGCAATTCTTGCTCGCGCATTTTTTGCTCTTCCCGTTCCCCTTGGATTCTTAAATTTTCAAAAGCATACGCGGCTTGGCTAGTGAAGAGTTCCAATATTTCAGTATCACGCGTTTCTTGGCTTAATTCATCAAGAAATAAAAGTCCTAAAGGTAATTCACCCACAGAAAGAGGCACAAGGCAGCCTTTATCCCAATCTAGTGGATTTTCCAACACCTTTAGGAATCGAGCCTGATCTTCTTCTTGTTTAGGTTCATACTTACCAATACCAATCATAAATTCCATACGGCTGCCTTGCTTCATAGCTAAAAAGGCATCTTGCGTATCCATGATTTGCGCAGCTTCTTTGATCACACTTGCACAAAGGTCCATGTAAGACTGCTGGCGAAATAGTTTAGGAGTCACTACCAAAAGCCTCTGAACCCGTTCTTGGCTTTCTTTGATCTTATTCATAGCAATTGTTTGTTCCCCTCGTAAGTTCCAGGAAACAATCAAGTTGCATGCAGTTTGCAATAATTCTTCTTTGTTAAATGGTTTTTTAATGTATAACCATTCATCTTGAGATTCAAATAATTCACGAATCTTGAGGACCCCTTGATCTGTGGATTCGGTCACAACAGCGCAAAGCATGGAAGGGAATATTCGTTTTACTTCCTTGATGCACTCCAAGCCATCCACTTCACCCATGATACCAATGTCAAAAAAACCTACAGCAAGTTCTTTTTCATCTTGCTTGGCCTCTAGCGCTGTGCGAATTGCGGCTTTTCCAGATAATGCAGGAAATACAGTATAGCTGCTGATCATGTTCTTTGCTTGAGAGGCCTCTGGTGTGTAGCGCTGGGTAATGGAAGCTACTCGATTGTGGGAAGAAGTAAGCACATCTTGATAGAGTTTTAAGGTATCTTCATCGGAATCTAAGCATAATATATTTAGATTCCAAGTATGTTCTTGTGGCATTCTCGCAGTCTCCTAAGTGAGTTTGGAATTTAACCAATAGAATATTAGGTACCAAACCTTTTTTGTTGAACTAACTTACATAAGTTATAAAAGTCCAACAAATGCACCATGAATTTTGAATGACCTCTGCAATCAACTTGCTTGGAGCGTGAGCATCAAAGCGTAAAGCTTCAATGTTTTTGCTTGAAATCTGAAAGCATTTTACCATGAATTTAAGCTATGTCAACAAAAAGTTTAATTCCTATTTTTGCTGCTCTTGAATTCCTAGGTAAACTAAGACAGGAAAATGATCTGAGTATCCCATGCCAGAATGAGATGAAAAGCTAAATGCTCTGCCTTCTTTAGTGCACATATAAGGAAATGCAACAATTTTAAAACTTCCAGGTATATAAAAAAAACCTTGTTTATCTAAAAGTCCATGGGAAGCAATGATTTGGTCAAAATAATGATATGGATGGGCCCAAGAGTCTGTTTTTCCAGTATAAGTAAGATTATATAAAAATGCAGCTTTCTTAGGTTGCAAAATAGGCGTAATCTTCAAAACTCTTGCTTTAAGATAGCTTTGTAAAGATTGATCTTCTGGATGATCATTGAAATCTCCCATAACAAGAATATCAGCAGAAGGATTTTGCCTGAAAATTTTATTCACAATTTCCTTGCATTTTTGGGCAGCCTCAATTCTGTGTGGTTCGCTAGATGTTCGACCACCTAACCGGGATCGCCAATGATTCAATATCACAAACAGCTCATACCCGCGAATTATAAAATGTGCACTCAATATCTCTCGATTAGGATATCCAGCAAAATACCAACGAACATCATTGGCAGGATACCGGCTTACTAGTCCTACATCAATTCCTCTAGGATCATGGCTTTCCTTAAGATATACATATTCATACCCCAATCCACGCAAGTTAGGATGCTGAGCTAAGCGTGTGAGCACAGCCTGATTTTCGATTTCGCATAATCCAAGAATATCTGGGCCAGCTCCATCATCTATCCTACGAATAATATCTGTAATATTATAGAGTTTTTGCTGAAATAAAGCATCTGTCCATTGATACTCTCCATTGGGAGTAAATTCTTCATCCGCTTTATTTGGCGCATCCTCTGCATCAAATAAATTTTCCACATTCCAACTCATCACCACACAATAATTGCGGGCCTGGATTTGCTCTTTAGATGGAGTCGTCGGTGCAGGCGGGATTTCCTCAGTCAGCCGATCTTGAATTTTTTGAGGGCCGAGCCAGGTTTTCGGTATTGCTTTAGTACCTGGAGAGGAAAAGAAAAACAGACATAAGACTCCTATGCTAGCTAAAATTACCAATACAGTTTTTTGAAGTGGTTGCTTCATGGAAAAACTTTCTAGAAAAAAGGCCGGACCAGGTACATCATGCCCAGTTCGGCTGCGTTTAAAAGCTATTCACCTATTTGAAATTGACTGCGAATATCTTTAGGAATAACGTATGGCGGAGCAGGCAATATCTCTATTTTTTCAAAAGAGCCTGGCCATAAATTGGTGGATTCCTGGCCTACGATACCTGGGAATGTAACTTCGTTCGTGCATTCTTCAGCCCTGCTGTTGGGTGTTCTTGTATACACTGCTTCGCTTACTGGCATATACGTACTCGAACCAGGGCTGCTCCAAGCGGCATAAACATAAGAATTATATTGATCGCTCGATTTCAGAGCAAACCATTCACCCGTGGCTTTTTTCCAGACAGCAATGTCACATTTGCCATCGCCATCATAATCCGCTGGCACAGGCACCCATTCTGTGGCTCCTCCCACACCCCAGGTTTTGTAGATACCTTGAGTGCCATTGTCTTGAGAAGTCAAAATAAACCATTCGCCTGTGGTTTCATTCCAAACACCAAAGTCACATTTGCCATCACCATCATAATCGCCAGGAACTGCCCTAAATTTGCTATTTCCAGGGCTTCCCCAAGTCTTGGCTATGTATGTTTCGTAATTTTCTTTGGATGGTTTGATATACCATTGGCCAGTGTCATTTTTCCAAAGAGCAATGTCTGTACGGCCATCGCCATCATAATCTGCTGGCACAATTGTCCAGATTGTTCCACCACCCCAACCAACATAAAAGCTAGATTGATAATTCGTCGAGGATGTTTTAATAATCCAATGGCCCTCTGATTTATGGAAAACCCCCACATCATATTTGCCATCGCCATCATAATCTCCTGGTGCAGGGATCCAATTTTCACCACCCCAGCCAACATAAACTAGGGTTGAATAATTCGAAGAAGACGTGCGAATATACCAATGTCCGCCTGTCTTATGGAAAATGGTAGCATCGGTGATGCAGTCACCATCATAATCTCCTGGAACAATGATCCAATCAGTTTCACCTGGACTTGCATGGTAGATGTTCAGCACAGTACTAGGGTCGTAATTATCTGCAGATTTCACAATACTCCACGTCCCATTGGTCCTGTGCCATGTGCCTAAATCGCAGCGACTATCAGCATCAAAATCACCAAGGGTTTTGAGGCTCGCTGTGAAAACACCCATTTCTGTAGAGGCATAGATTTTTTCAAAGTGCGATTGGTCATTTGCTACCAGCCCTGATGCATATTGAATGCCAGCCATGCCCCAAGTTTTACCGTGATCTCGTGAATAATAGACCTGTTCATCCTTGGCAATTGTGAACACATAGCCATTCCCTTGATTGACAGAGACAAATCCACATTCTTCTCCAGCAAATGCTAGATGCGACCATACATTACGAACCTCATTTAGAGAGGCATAAATTCCATTTTCATACGTGGCTATGTATATATTTCCATTGATATCAGCAGCTATATCACTGGCTTCTTTACCAATCAAGGTTAAACCATCATCAATCCATGTCCACGAAGGAGTGCCACCTTCAGAGCGATCTATGGCCACAGCAACTTTGTCAACATCACCATTCAGTACCAGAGCATAGACATAAACCGTGCCATTCACTTCGATTGCAACAGCACGTTGAGCCCACCATTGATTATACCATTGGGTTTTGAAATTGGTGGTCGTCCAGGTGAACGCTGTGGCGAGGTCAGAATAATAAATTTCCCCTTGCTCAGTAATGCCAAATACACGTCCTGTGGTATAGTTCACGGCAAAATCACGTACGACCAAGTTGGCCAGTTTTTCTATATGGTTTGTGCTAGGCGCTGCGCGGTGGATTCCATCGGTGCCAGCAGATGCATAAATCCAGGTATTCGTATCTTGGAAAGACCGTACAAAAGCAACAGTATGGATTTCCATATCAGCCGTAGAGTCCATCCTTGCCCAAGTTCCTGTGCTTTTCGCATATCTAAAAAGCCCATGCGATGTACCAGCGTATACATCTTCGGTATCTGGATGCACCACTAAGCAATGCGGATCCACAATAGATTGGCCTATTCCATAAGGTTTATTGGTTGTCGTGACATCTGTCCAATTGACTCCCACATCTGTAGAGCGATAGACCCTTCCGTGCATTGTGCCTGCGTATACATTCCCGCCCACTGCATCATAGGTGACAGACTGCATGAAAGCACTGATGCCAACCCCTTTGGTCCAGGAACCACTGGGCAAATTTCGATAATACACACCATCATCTGCTGCTGCAAAAATACGACTTTTATTAGCATTGAATGCAAGGAATTGAGTGTAATTGGTCAAATCAAACAATGCCCATGCAGGCTCTGCATCATTTTCATTCCAACGATATACTCCATCTCCAGCAGCATAAACAATGCTATAGCCTGCATTGGTATCATCTATCAAGAGATGAAAAATTTCTGCTCCACTGCGAGCTTTTTGAGCCGAAGTCCGCGGCTTTGCCTGAGCCTTGGCTTTGCGTTCAGGACCAATGGACTCCCAGGTAGAGCCTGAGTCTTCAGATTTATAGACCACAAATCCATCCGTAGCTTGACTGTAAGCGGCTACAAAGGCATGGCTATTTTGCTGATGAATCACCACAGAAACAACTTCGATACCTTTGAAATACTGAATTTCGCTCCAATTGCTTCCATTATCTTGAGAACGCCAAAGCCCATTCTGAGCCGCGATGAAAATCGTATTGCTTTGGCGAGCAATATCAAGAGCTATCCCCATATTTTCAATAAGTTTATTGGTCCAAGTCATTCCATCGCTGGAGGTATAGAAACGACGGCCAACAGCATAAAAATTAGAAGACGGCCCTGGAATCACACGTGTGATCCAGCCCTGATTTTGCAAATACGGGGTCCAATCTGTGATATCGCTCGTTTGAGCACGATATACACCATTGTACCCTGAGGCAAGAATAATTCCATTATTCACACATAATGAAGATACCATGCCACCAGGCGGACCTTGCAAGTCTTGCCAGGCGATTTCAGCATTTACATACGCCAGCAAAACTGTACATAACGCAAGTAATATGTATAGCTTTTGAAATAATTTCATAAATTTCCCTTTATGAAAACAAATATTTTAAACCCCAAGTTGCTAGTTGTTCAGACTAGTAACGTATTGTTTGAAAAAGAGCAATAAGAAAATTAAAAGAATGATTGAAAATTACAAAGAAAATCCATAGCATAACCTAAAAAATTGTAAAGAAGGATGCATCTGCTTTTTTCGCTCTTCTTTGCCTATGGTTCCTTTGGATTCTTCTGTACATCTTTCTTTCGGCCATTTTTTCTTTGATTTCTTCACTTCTCATCTCTAGCTCAGACGCAAGCACTATTTCGCTATTTTCTCTTCTCACTATTCCGGCCATCACGCTGTATCCTATATCTATTCACAGAATGAGTAACTGCACATTTTCGCTTGTTTCGTATAACAATTGAATTGTGAACGGGCTTCTCTTTACTACTTTTGCTTTCTTTAACTTTAATAGCTTTTTTACTTTTGCGTATCTTTTTGTGGGCATCAGCGGTTTTCCTGCTTTGCTCAGGACATGCACACCTTCGCTTGCTGTTGCTTTCATTTTTGACTCCACATTCTTAGAAATAAAGTTACTGCGCTTCTCGATTGAATTCAATATAAAAATTGCTATACTGCCCAGATTGGTTTACTCATGCTGGATATTGTATTGAATCTGTTTGAGAAGCGCGGTAAGTATCAGTTATGCAGACTGGTACTTATTCATTGCTGCACCAATGGGCAGTTACCTGCCAGTTCGCCGAAACAGTTGGACTCACTGAGCTTGCTATGCGATTACGATAGGTCCAATCGGGAGTTCATCAGAAGGTATCATACTCATATCTTGCCACGTCCCTGGTCAACTGGTCAACTAGCAACTAGGGCTGACACTAGTTTTCAATTTTGCTGATAATCCATTGGAAAGTTTCATCGCTAAAAGCCAAAGCCACGTGATTTTTATGGAAGGCTTTTTGATCAATCAACTCAGCTCCTCTGGAAAGCAAACCATCAATGTATTGAGCGCTATGCACATACACTGCACCATCACTGGGATGATCCGGCACTGAGATAGGGATTTTGAAAAACACCAGGTCGAGTTCCATAAAAGCAGGATTCGTGCCATACAAATTCAGCAATCGAACTGAAGGATCTAAGCCTTGACGGTTGATTCTTTCAATGGTATGGTCGCCTTCTTCTATCGCGTATTGAATGCCATAG
>JAKLHB010000249.1 GCA_022710345.1 Planctomycetota bacterium | reverse complement strand
CTCGTGATGGCCAATACGAACGGATTACAAGATACCTCATTCCAGCACAAGGAACCGCTACCCAAGGAGCGCGCTATAACTATGGAGATATAGCCGTCGAGGCTGGCAAGACATACTGGTATAAATTGGAAGACATAGACACCAATGGCAGTAGCACCTTCCACGGTCCCATAACCACAGTGGACACACAAACCAGTAACGCCTATGATTTTGATAACCATTAAATTTTAGTTAATTAACAGCTTGCAGTACATAACAACTTCTCTTCTACTTACCTATTTTTTAGGAGACAGCTATGAAAAGAAGTCCAATGATCATTCTTATGCTAACGTTCTTTTGTAGTTTTCTCACGACAGTGCCAATCTATGCGCAATTTACGTGGACAGAACGGACATCGGCAGGTAGTGGTGATTGGTATCCAATAGCATCATCAGCAGATGGGACTAAACTCGCTGCAGGCCGTTATAACGGCTGTATCTATACATCCACAGATTCTGGAGCTACCTGGACAGAGCAAACCACCTCTACTGGTATCGCTTGGATGTCCATCGCATCATCAGTGGATGGCACTAAACTCGCCGCGGTTATTTATGGTAGTTACATCAATACATCTACGGATTCTGGAGCCAACTGGACAGCAAGGTTCAGCGCTGGTTCTAAAAAGTGGAGCTCCATAGCATCATCAGCAGATGGTGCCAAACTCGTTGCATCTGTAAGTGAAGGTTTTATTTATACATCTACGAATTCCGGAATCACTTGGACAGAGAGGGCTTTTTCTCCTAGATATTGGCAATGCGTAGCATCATCAGCAGATGGGACTAAACTGGCCCTGTGTGGGTTGGATACTTATATTTTTACATCCACGGATTCCGGAGCCAACTGGACAGGTCGCAATGAGATTCAAAAGTGGACCTCCATAGCATCATCAGCAGATGGGACTAAACTCGCCGCAGTTGTGAATCCTGGCTATATCTATACATCCACGGATTCTGGAGCCACCTGGACAGAGCAAACCGCAGCAGGGGCTAGATCTTGGAGTTCCATAGCATCATCAGCAGATGGAACTAAACTCGCCGCCGCCGTTTCTGCTGGCTACATCTATACATCTACGGATTCTGGAGCTACCTGGACACAGCAAACCGCAGCAGGATCTAGAGATTGGCGGATATTAGCATCATCAGCAGACGGGACCAAACTCGCCGCAGTTGTTTATGGTGGCTATATTTATACTGGATCCTCTCCAACCCTTATAAATCTTGTCTCCTTTACAGCAGTAGCAGTCCCGAATGGCATTTTCGTGGAATGGGAAACTGCATCGGAGCTGGATAATGCAGGGTTTCACATACTAAGAAGCGAGGCTCGTGATGGCCAATACGAACGGATTACAAGATACCTCATTCCAGCACAAGGAACCGCTACCCAAGGAGCGCGCTATCACTATGGAGATATAGCCGTCGAGGCTGGCAAGACATACTGGTATAAATTGGAAGATATAGACACCAATGGCAGCAGCACTTTCCACGGTCCCATAACCACAGGACACACAAACCAGTAACCGTTGAACTGAAATTATGTATCTTCATATCCATTAGTAAAAACTACCTGTGTTGGGTATGCAGGAATCAGGCCTGGTCCAATGGGTTATGGTCTGAAGGTCTGCATTCAAGCCACCCGGGATTTCAAGAATGGATGCAAAAATTTATTTATTTCTTTTCCACACCTCTTGCCAGACTGCAATAAAAACAGCAATTCTGAAAAATTCAGGATTGCTGTTTTGGTTTTAAAATATATTTTCTAAGGAGATTTAATTTTTCTAGCTTTTACCTTACGTTGGCTAAATTCGCTTTGATTTTCTGCAGGATCAATTCAGCAGTTTGGATGGTTCTGAATGCCACGGCACCAGAGACAATGGGTTCTGTGTTATGGACAATGCAATCCACAAAGCCGGCTAATTCTTTCTTCAAAGGCTCTTCTTTCACAATCACCAGGTCTTCTGCTTGTACCATCTTATCGTAGAACATTTCCTCGAAATTAATACCTGCAAATGCCGGTGGAACTCCTTTTTGGAGGTTCATGGCCATGAGGTCGAATTCGGGGCGAATTTTATATACCTTGCCCTGGCTGGAACCGCAGTCAATTTCAACATAGGCATCTTTGGTAAAAAGGCGTAGCTTGCGATTCGGTGTGCGGGCAATTCTGCTCGCCATCAAGCTTGCACTGCCGCCTTGATAGGTTAGATAAGCGTATGCTATGTCTTCTAATGGGCCAATCACAGGCATTCCGATTGCTTCTACAGATAGCAAAGGAGAAGGAATCCATGCTTGAACAAGGTCAATATCATGAATCATTAAGTCTAACACAGCACCAATGTCGCCAGATCGGAAACGGTATGGACTCCAGCGTTGGGCATCAATGAACAACGGGGTCAGCTTGCGTTGATTCAGAGCCACCACAATTGGATTGCAGCGTTCACTATGGCCAACTTGGATTTTCAAATTTTTCTGGGCTGCCAACTCGACCAATGCAGCAGCTTCCCGTACAGAGGGAGTCATTGGCTTTTCCAAAAGTACGTGTGCTCCGGCTTGTAAAAAATCCCATGCAATGGCAAAATGGCTCACAGTAGGAGTCGCAATGGAAACAGCATCTACTTTACCTAACAGGTCGTGATAATCACTCATAGCTTGGGTAGTCAATTTTTCAGCCACTGTTTTAGCTTCGGCTTCACGGCTATCTACCACAGCCACCAATTCTACGTTTGGCAATTCTTTATAGATTCGTGCATGAATTTTGCCCAAATGGCCTACGCCAATCACAGCAATACGCATATCAAAGCCTTTCTATCTTGTTTCTGGCCGCAATTCGTCTAAACTCCAAAATCGAGCAATACGGATGAACCAAGCTACAAATGCTTGGTTTCCTTGGGAATGAAGAATTTTAGCCAAAAGAATCAGAGTTTGTGCACATAGGTTGTCAAAATTTTGAGAACACAGGATCAAAGATTGAAATGATTTTTCTAATTCTTGTTTTTCTAGATCGTCTAATAATGTGGAACAGCCACTGACCTTTTCCAATTCAGCTTGAGTTTGAGGAAATACAACAGATTCTGCATGCAAGAGTGCTTGTACTTTTTGAGACCAAGCATTCCAGCTTGCCTCTGAAATATCAGCATCAGCGAGTTCTAATAGAATTGGGCTTAATTTGTTGGCAAGCGAGTCTAATTTGTTTGCTTCTTGTTGAGCATTTGCAATCGAAGCCCACTTGTTTTTTTCTTGCTGAAAAATGGCATGCAATTTTGCCCACAAAGCTTGATGTTCTTGCCATGATCCATGCTGAAGTAAGGAAATAGCCAAAGCTTCTAGGCATCTATGTTGCATGGTTAAATTTGGAAGATTAGGGTACATGCGATGGATTTCATCCCATAGTTCATGGAAATATTCAGCATGCGCCATCTGCTCCAGCACTACAAAAAGCCGACGATACAATGGAATTGGATCTGAAGCATCTTCTACTTTGGATAGATCTGGCAAAAGTCTAAAAAAGAGAATTCTCGCCCAAGCAAATTGTTGGGATGCTAAGCATAATTCTGTTAGATAAGCTAAAAATCTAGGCTTTGGTAAAGCAATTGGCGTTTCAATCCCAATGGATAATATTTTTTCAGCACACGTACTTACTAAATCTTCTAGCCCAGATTGAGCTAATGTAACCAAAAATGTGTATGGGTTCCAACCTGAAATAGGCTTGTGTTGAGCAATACCGCTCATGGCAATTATTTCATAGAAAACCTGACGGCATTCTTCTTCTTTCCCCAATTTGCGATACAAAACCATAATTTGGCACAGGCTATCTAGACCTAAAATCTTGTTTTCTTCATGGCAAGCTGCTGCAATAGCATTTTGCAATTCTTTTGGGCTTGTTTCCCAAGGCCAACCTGCTTTCCAAAGAACTTGGATCATTTCTAAAATCGCCATGGCTTTCGAATAATCTAAATATAGGCGTTCTTTAGTTTGTTCTAGAATTTGCCAAAATTCATGGATAGGTTCTATATCAGGCAATGTACCGATCAGTGTTAAAATATAATGCAATGTATGGCCTTTAGGAAATTGGCTTAGTGCAGTTTGCGGATCAGGAGCTTGTGCCAAAGATGATGGCATATTTTCTAATATCTGCAGCACATCATGCCACAAACTCATTGCTTCTTGAACAGGAAAAGCCTGGAAAAGTGATTGAATAATTCCATGCAATTCATGTTGATAATCTTCCCCAGCATTGGCTTGCAACACGGATTGCACCATGATATTGAGCAAGTGTTTCCAAGATGTTTTGCCTTTTTCTTCAGCAGGAATCATCTTAGCCATCACATCAAAAACTCGAAATTTTTGTTGTACAGAAGAAATCCCTTGAATGATTTCCCATGCGCCTGCATGTTCGTTTTTACGTACCAGTTGAATTGCAATATTTGCTTTGGGTTCCTGGGTTTGCTTAACATCGCTCAACCCATTGAGCAATGACTGTGCTTTGGTCAAAAAGCCTTGGCTGGCTAAGCTACAAGCTAATTTACATAAAAGCTTGTCTTTTGCTTCTCGATTTTCTAATCGTTCACAGATATTCCAATAGTGACTCCAGACCAAGTCTTCAGCAGAAGCCTTCAAAACAAACAAACATTGTGCAATGTCCCAAAGCAAATCAGGTGTCTTGCTATTGTTTTTCAGAGCTTCCAGTTGATCGAGCATCATATTCCAATGGCTAGAAACAAATGGAGGCAATTTAGATGCTGGATCATCCACCATTTTTTGAAATACCCAAATTCGATTATCTGGTGAGCTTGCGCTATTGCTTTGCAAGAGTTTAAGGCTAGCTCCCCATTCTCGGCGATAAAAAAATCCCAATGCCATGAGTTCCATCCAACGTGCTTTGATAGATGGCTCAACTTTATTTTTTACCATGGCGCAAAGGTTCTGCCACCATGATTCTGCAAAGGTATTTTGCCGATTCTCGACCATCAATGGGAACAAGCAGGAAAAAAGTTCTTCGCTTTGAAGACTCGGCTGTTTTTTTGCCAACGCAAAAGCCTGGTCTAAAATTGTCTTTGCTTCGGAATGGCCAAACGAACCTAGCAATCTGGCAAATAAAGCCAGGGCAGCAATATCCTGAATCTCTTTCATTCCCGAAATTTTTTCTTCGAGGCGCATCTGCAAAAATTGGAGGTGCTCTTTTTTGGCAATCATACGGCTGGCATACGCTAATTTTTCTAGGCTTGCCAATTGATCCAAAAGCGACGTAAGTTGTAGAGCACAATTCACTAATTTTTGCCAAACCAAAGGCATGGTACGCTCGGTTTCCAAGCCTTGCCACAAGCTTAATAATTGGGCTAGGTACTTGAGAATGGCCATATCTTTTTGCTGCGTTCGTGTCCCTTGCGTCAGTTGTTCTAGGAAAATCAAGGCATGCTCTAAAAAATTCTGCAAGATTTCCCCATTTAAATTGAGTTGAGATTGCAACTGGAGCAGATATTCTAATGCTTCTGCTTCTGTGTATCCATGCTTGCTAATCAAAGGCATTGGGTTAAGCCCACGTTTTTGCAATTCTCGAACCAGAAACAATAACCAAGGTTCAGATCGAATCAAAATCCATTCATTGGGTACTGGACCAATTTCTTCCAATATTTTGGCTGCTTCAGCATCATCTTGGTGATAAAGAGAATGCCATAGAATGAGCAGCACAGCTTCTAGCCATTCTGTTGGGTCTTGAATCAGCGCAATTTTTTCCAATGCTAATTCATAATCTCTGCATATAGCAGATTGAAAGCCATGACCAATTTCTTGCAAAGACTCTTGATAAACATAATGATAGTAATATACTAAAAATAGCAAATCTTGATATTTTTGTTGGCTCCAACTGGAATGCATAGCCACAGCAATATCGGACAAGTAGGCGTAATAATTTTTAAAACGATTAATTTTTTCTTGTTTAAATTGTTGATTTTGGACTAATTGGAAAAGTTGTGCATAATCATGCTGCTCATCATAATGATATGCAAGGTATTGCAATGCAGCAGAAGAAAGCTGATAAGATTTAGCTGTTTTAGGTTGTCCATAGTATTCTACAAAACAGTTGTGGAACTGGATTTTATCCTGGCTGTAAAATTGACTCAGCACAAAGTCACACAAAGCAGGATGGCTTAATGTATATCCAATATGGCTTGTTCTAAGCCAATGTCGCAAAGACCAGGCAATTTCTTGCAAGATGTGCTGCCCATGTCCTAGCATACTGCCCAATCGTGCATCATTTCCGTATTCTTTGGAAATGGCCAATAATCCTAAGAATCGGTATGCTAAAAAATCATAATCACTGGTGATTGTTTGCCAAAGATAATGAAGCAGTTCAACTCTGCCTTGTGGCCATAAACTTGGATATCTCAGGTCTTCTAAATTCGTAGGAATACTGGCAGCCAGCAATCTTGCATATAACGGATCACCTTGCTCAGATTTTTGCCATAACAAAGGTAATGTCTCAATCACCTGGAGTTCTGTCATATTCCATGCAATCTTTTTTACCCAGGCGGTGAATTCATCCCATGCCCATTTAGCAAATGGAGAGCCTGCCAATTCTATCCAGGGCACGCGCTGTGCTTTTAACTTTTGGCTAAAACTCGAGCATCCCAAGCCGGGTTCTGATCCGCTGTTCCAAGTCAATAAAATAAAAATGCCAGGTTCAAGATTCGTGGGAAGCAAATCCAGCATTGGTAAGCTTGCAGGTACTTTAGGCTTGATTTCATCCAATCCATCTAAAACAAGGATTAACTTTTGGCCTCCGGGTTGCAGTACATCCCAACTGCAACGCTGCAAAAGATCATGAAATGCTTGGGTAGCCCCATGAATTTCGCCAGGAATACGTTGCATACGTTTGCTGATTTCGCGAGCATCATAAGCATAAATTTTTTCCAGTATCTGACGATACCATGAATGGATGATCAGCATTGGATCATCTTGCCCCATCAAATTTGTGGTAAAATGCCATATCCAATACCATTGGGTTTGGGGCTCACTTGTGCCTAATTTTTCAAGGCTCTGATGTTGTAAGCATTGATACAATTGGGCTAGCCATGCTGTTTTACCTAGTCCAAGCTCTGAATGCACGTATAGATAGCCTTTTTGCTGCCGCGTAATCTCTTCCCAAAGCGATGCGTATGTCTCAGCTCTGCCTACAAAATCTTGCGCATAATAATTCGTGTATTCATTCCAATCCCAATCTTTCTTAATGCTTGCAAGTTTTCGAGAATGGTGTGTGAGCCAGATCCATTCCTTTTGCCAGGCTTCCCAAGTTAAGCTATCGCATTCTGTATGTGCAATCAGCTTTTCAGATCTATAACCATAGAACATCAATGGATTCGATTCAGCATTTTCCAAAAGAAGTAGATCGTGAAATACAGTACGGTCACCATGCTTTTGCAGCAAAGG
>JAKLHB010000248.1 GCA_022710345.1 Planctomycetota bacterium | reverse complement strand
ACGGCATCGAGTAGAGATATTAAGTTTCAGCATATAAAGCACTTGCATTATGCATTTTTATTGCAAGGATTGTAAAATTTGCTTTCTGTGTTACTACAGAAACCTCTGGTAATCAAAGGAATTTTATGCGAATTAATTTTAGGGAAGCTATCCTACAACTGAGAGCAGTTGTAAAAATCTGTTTTTTGCGGCCAAATACATGGAGGGAAATTGTATTAGGGCTGATGATACTCGTCTTAGCACCATTGGTCATCTTTATTTGTTTGATGGCTAATGTAGAGTCAAAGAAATGAGAAGAGGGTCATTGTATGAAAAAAAATATTCTGACTTTTGCCTATAATTTAGAGAAAGAAGCAGCCGCACTCTATGAAAGTATGTCCCATCAAGTCAAGGATACTTTTGTAGCTCAAGTATTCCGAGATTTAGCGCAAGAAGAAGAAAAACATGCCGAACAACTGCAACAATGCTTGGCACGTCATACTCTTTTGAAAATCCCAGAATTTCCTGAATTGAATCTTTTTGATACTCTGGATAAGCCTGCTACTTTAAGTCCGGATATGAGCTTAGAAGAAATCATGGCTTATGTGATTAAGATGGAAGAAGAAGCGATTATATTGTATGGAGCGTTGGAAAATGCCAGTTTGCTTCCAGAGGATCGCGAGATGTACCAGAATTTAAAAAAAATGGAATGCGCTCATAAGTATCGTTTTGAAAGGGTGCTGCAAGATATTGATCAATGGCGTAAAAAATGACCTCATGAATCGTCCACAGGATGGTGATCTGCAGCCTGGTGATTGTATCGCCAGTGGCTGCAGATTGATCCTAAAAAAAAGTTACCGAAGTACAAGTTTGAGTGGTTCATGGAATGTATGCAGTCCTTGGTCGGAGATGTCTTCCAGCTTGTACCAATATGTTTGGCCTTCTTGCACACTAAAGTCTGCAAAGCTATATTTTGCGCCCCAAGTAGCGCCTCCTTGAGCTGGGATAATCAAGCCTGTGACTTTGGTGTATGCACTTGGAAGAGGCTGGCCTAGCGGTTTTGCTTCTGTGCTACGCCAAATATAGAATCCTGCATTGTCAAGCTCTGTCGCGGTTTCCCAACTAATTTCCACATAATCTTTGCGATATTCAGCATTGAAAGACAACAAATCAATCGCAGTAGGCGCTTGGTACTTCATGACAGTGTTTTTTTGGCTGTTTGCATAATCTTGATACGCCACATAAAGCACATTGCTATGATCAAACACTAGGGAAATAAAGGTTGCTTGGCCTGCAGAAAAACCAGCACTTCCAACAGTGGTCCAACTTGTGCCATTGAATTTCATTACCGTAGCTTTATAACTAGCCGTGCTATCGCTGTAAGCAACATACGGTGTATCAGTGCTAGACATAGAGAGCGAGACATAATCCACTCGACTGGCAGAAAAGCCAGCGCTTCCAACATTGCTCCAACTGGTTCCATTGAATTGCATGACAGTGGCTTTCCGGCTATTTGCAAAATCTTGGTAAGCCACATAAGGAGTATTGCTGCTGGATAGAGCCAAGCATGTATATTCTACTGTGCCTGCGGAAAAGCCAGCGCTTCCAACATTTACCCAACTTGTGCCATTGAATTGCATGGAACTGGCTCGTAGGCTAGTTCCACCATCTATGTAAGCCACATAAGGAACATTGTCGCTGGATATGGCTAGCGTTAAATCACTGGCTGCGCCTGCGGAAAAGCCAGCGGTTCCAACATTGACCCAACTTGTGCCATTGAATTTTTTTACCGTAGTCTTATTCACCGAAGCGTCCTCAAAAGCGACATACAGCGTACCACTACTATCAAACTTAAGCGATGTGCATGTTGCTGTACTGGAAGAAAAACCAGCGCTTCCAACATAACCCCAACTTGTGCCATTGAATTTCATCACTGAAAGCTTATTACTATTCGCAACATCCTCGAAAGAGACATAAGGGACATTGCTACTATCTATGGCGATGGACAGCCAATTTGCTGCACTACCAGAAAAACCAACAGTTCCAACAGTCACCCAACTCACACCATTGAATTTTTTAACCGTAGCTTTATATCCATTTGCCACATCTTTGTAAGCCACATAAGGAACATTGCTATTGTCAAATGCTAGAGCAACAAAGTCTGCTTGCCCGGCTGAAAAACCAGCAGTCCCAACAGTCACCCAATTTTGGGCAAAAGTGGAAATAACCGCGTTGAATGCTAAAAAATACAAACAGAAATAATAGAAAATTTTGGCTTTCATAAGCATACCTTTCTGTTAAAACTTTTATAATAGCAAAGGCTTGCGGTTGTTCATACCACTGAAGATACTGTTCGTATCACTAGTGATATTCGCAGACAAAAGCAGAGCTTTATAAAAATAGCCGCAGGCATAACCTGCGGCTGCTCTTATACAAAAGCTTTTCTAAAGCTATTTAGGAGACTTGAACTTCTACAGAGTTTTCCCATAGTCCATGAATATTGCAATAGCTCATGGCCACTAATGTGCCTGATTTAGTAAGCTTTACCTTAAAATGGCCTACGGGGTCTGTGTAAGCTGGTCCTTTGTCTGGTCCTTCTGTGGATTCGCCATGTGCTGTGAAATCCAACTTTCCTAAATTGACTGCAAATTTTCCATCACTTGCCTTGAAATATAGGGCAATCCAGCCAATAAAGTGTTGAGTAGTATTAGGATGAGGAATTTCTTTACCAACGCATACTGTAACATCAAAAGGTTGACCGACTTTGATTTCTTTAGGAAGTTCAATCACAGGAGCATGTTTTTCGAGCTTAAAATCCGCAGTTTGAATGAAGTCACCTAATTTCGCCATAATTTCACCTTTCAAAAATTAAAAAATATTGTTTTTATGATAGCATAATTTGCAAATAGATGCAATATTTTTCATAATGATATAGCGAAAAAATTTTTTTGAAAAATTTGCAAACCTTATTAAAAAATTGCTTGACATTCTCCACAGTGAGTGATACGATAAGAATTTCTAGTTTTTCTTCATTTTTTTTTGATTCAGCCTGACCGATTGGTCAGGAACAAAATTTCCTTGGAAAGGGAATTCCTGTGGAGCATACCACGCTGTTGTCCACACGCTTGGAGGTTTCCTTAGAAAGGCTACCTGCAGCCCAAGAACAAGCATTAGCATTTGTTGC
Source organism: Planctomycetota bacterium (assembly GCA_022710345.1). Taxonomy (GTDB): domain Bacteria; phylum Planctomycetota; class Uabimicrobiia; order Uabimicrobiales; family JABWCH01; genus JAKLHB01. Next base: position 4,299 of record JAKLHB010000248.1, on the reverse strand, counting down.
CAGGCCCAATCCTATTGCCAATGCAGCTCATCATTTATTGAGCTTGCAGCATCCAGAAGGATACTGGGAAGCACCTTTTGAAATGGATGTCCGCCAGACTGCGGAATATATTTTTTTAAAACATATTTTTGAAGATGTGGATATAGAAGAAGAACAGGCACTGGTTCGCCATATTTTGCAAGAAGAACGGCCTGGTGGTGGATGGAGTACATATCATGGTGGTCCTCCTGATCTTGCAACTACGGTTACTGCATATTATGCGTTATTACTAGGCGGATTTACAAAAGATGATCCTGTATTACAGCGCGCAAAAGATGTCATTCTCAGCCAAGGCGGGGTGATGAAGGCAAATTGCTTCACACGGGGTTATCTCATGCTATTTGGGCAAATGGATCCTAGCTCATTGCCTGCAATGCCTGTGGAAATTATGCTATTTCCTAAATGGTTTCCATTTAATATTTACTCTGTCTCCAGTTGGAGCAGAGCAATTATGATTCCGCTTTTTATCATCAAGGCTGTTTGGAATGATTCCTATATCACTCCAGGCCCATCCTGCGATGAACTCTGCCCAGAAGATTGTGATCCTCATTCTCTACCTCAACGTATGGACGCTCCATGGCTTACATGGCGTAATTTTTTTCTTGTAGCTAATCACATTGCACGCATGTATGAACAGCATCCGGTGCACTGGCTACGTCAACAAGCTTTGGCCAAAGCACATCAGTGGGTGGCCCAACATATGGGCAGGGAAGGCGGGGTTTCAGCAATTTTTCCTTCTATGGTCAATGCTTGCCTTGCATTGTATTACCTTGGTTATGATAAAAAACATCCTTTGATCCAAAACGAATATAATGCCATCAAAGAACTTAAGGTTATCCAAGATGATCAAGCTTGGATCCAGCCTTGCTTTTCCACAGTATGGGACACGGCTTGGTGTCTTAAGATATTGCCTGAATTAGGAGTGCCTAAGGAACATCCAAGCCTTGTGAAGGCAAAAGAATTTTTATTGGAAAAACAGATTGGCGAAACAGGCGATTGGCAAGAGCGTATTCCTCCTGTCCCGTGTGGAGGATGGTATTTCCAACGCGAGAATGCCCTATATCCTGACACAGATGACACAGCAGCCGTCCTGATGGCTTTGCACCCTTACAGAGATGAAGCAAAAGTCCAAAAAGCCGCAGAACGCGCCATTCGTTGGCTTTGGGCCATGCAATGCAAAGACGGAGGATGGGCAGCCTTTGATTATCAAGGCAAGGTCTATGAATGTTTCAATGAAATTCCATTTGCAGAGCACGGCGCGCTTTTAGATCCGCCCACAGCGGATGTTACAGGCCGCATCATAGAATCTCTTGCTCTATGGGGCTGCAATATTCAAAATCCCAATATTCAACGAGCCATCAAATGGATTCTCAAGGATCAGCAAGCAGATGGTTCTTGGTATGGACGTTGGGGCGTTAATTATATCTATGGTACCTGGGCCGTGCTATGCGGACTTCAAGCCATAGGCTTTGATATGTCTCGCGGCCCTGTTCGCAAAGCAGTGCGATGGTTTTTGGACCATCAACGGCCAGATGGCGGCTGGGGTGAAACCTGCGCTAGTTATAAATCTCCTAGCCTCAAAGCCCAAGGAGATAGCACAGCGAGCCAAACTGCGTGGGCATTAATGGCTCTCGATGCTGCCGGTGAATCCAATCACCCTGCAGTCAAAAAAGGCATTCAATACTTGATCACGACGCAAAAAAATGATGGCTCTTGGGACGAAGAGGCATTCACTGGCACAGGCTTCCCTGGTGTATGCTATCTAAGGTATCACTTATACAGAGATCATTTCCCTGCTCTTGCACTTGCAAGATTGCTCAAGCCTTTTTCTCAAGGCTTTGCTCGAGGCTAATCGCTCCATGAGCAACTATTTCTTACTTTTTGCACAAAGTGCTGTGGCTAATTCTGCCGCAACTTTGGCATTGTTGAGCAAGAGCGCTGTGTTTGCTATGAGCGTTGCTCCAGATGTGGCTTGGCGTAAGTACTCCATCAAAAATGGGGTAAGCTGTGCGCCTTGGATTTTTCGCTGTTTCGCCTGTTCTAAGGCTTGCGAGTGAAATATATCAAATTCGCGCATAGAAATTTCGTATTCTTTTGGGACAGGCACAGCGATTAAAATTCCACGTTGCATTAAGGAAAGATGAAGCGATATTAACTCTGCAGCTTGTGCCATATCTGAAAATGACCGATCAATTGCAATATCTGTTTGCGAACAATAGAACGCAGGAAGGACTTTGGTTTCATATCCTAAAATGGGCACACCCCATGTTTCAAACCATTCTCGAGTTTTGCGCAAATCTAGAATTGCCTTAGGCCCACTGCAAACAACAGCCACTGGAATCGTTGCAAGGGCTGGCAAGTCGCTGCTCCAATCCATGTCATCTCCTGGATGAATTCCTCCAATCCCACCTGTTGCAAAGACCTGAATCCCTGCTTTATGGGCAATCCAAACAGTAGCAGCCACTGTTGTTGCTCCATTGCCTTTTTCTGCCAAAACCAGGCTAATGTCTTTTAGGCTTACTTTGGCAACACCAGGCTTGCCTAATTGTTCGATTTGCTCAGGTTCTAGCCCAACATGAATCTTTCCCTCAAGGATGGCAATGGTTGCCGGCACTGCACCTTTTTGCTTGACCGTGGTTTCCATATTTTGCGCAGTATAAATATTTTCTGGATATGGCAGCCCATGCGCAATGACTGTGCTTTCCAAAGCCACCACCGGCATTTTCTTTTCGAGCGCATACATTACTTTGGGATGAATGTTTAGCATGATTTTCCTTTCAAAAGCAAAAATGTTTACAATCCTTAACCTTTCCAGCAGAAAGGCCAGGAAATCTTTGTCATATCCGCTAGCAGTAGCAAAAAGAAATGTCGTATGCATGATACAATTCAGTAGTCAGCCAACTAAGTTTCTTTACATCTCATGATATGACGTATCGTAACCATCAGCATAGCCGTACGATTACGACTACGTCTTTTCAAAGCCCTGCTTTATTCAGCTTTCCAGCTTAGGACATAAAATTTTGAAGAGTGCGCCGATGTATTTGCTAACAATTGTGCCATATAAACATAGAGAGCACAAAAACTTAACGCTGCTGACCTGAATTCCCCGAACCAGGCATTCTTATTTCGTCTCCTCTGCTGCTTTTGTCTTTAGCCATGCCTTCATTGCTAGATACACACCATTGGTCCAGCCAAAGCCATCCTGACTAGGATATTCTCCACCGCCGGCTTCTAACGCAATGTTGATCACGTTGTATTTTTCCATCATTCTGCCTGTGCGAAGGAAAACTTGCTCGTTTAATTCTACCCATTGCGAGGTAATTTGCTTGGCAAGGGCAGTTTGGCCGTAGTTGGCAAGACCAGTTATGGTGATCCATTGTAAAGGAGGCCAGCCATTCGGGCTGTCCCACTGTTGGCCTGTTTGGACGAGTGTGGTGACCAATCCGCCTGGCTTTAAGAAACGTCCGGTGATGATTTGAGCTGCGCCAGCAATACGGTCTGTAGGTGCTACGTTGAGGAAGAATGGAAACATGCCTGCCAAAGTTAGTTTGCCAGTGTGTTTTTGGGCTAGAAAATGAAAGTCTGTATAGAACTGAGAATCGGAATCATACATGAGTTCATTGATGGCTTTCTTGCGGCTCTCAGCGCGAGTGAAGTAAAAATGAGCTTTTTCTGGATTGACTGCTTTGTAAGCTGCATAAAGGGTCATTTCTGTATCATAGAGCAGGCAGTTGAGGTCAACAGGGATGATGTTGGTGGTTTCTATGGAAGCGAGGTTTTCGCCATCTGCAAACCAGCGGCTTGAGAAATCCATACCACTTTCTGCGGCAGCACGAATATCTCGATAAACGTTTTGTAAGGATCGCTGTTTTTGTAGGCATGCAAATTGTGCAACTGCAATATCTTCTTTATAGGCTTCCTGTCTGGGGACGGGGTTATCATCCCAATAGCGGTTTAAAATAGCAGAATTTTGTTTGACCGTGCGTCTGATAGCATCCCCCTCTTTTTCGAGCTTGTCTGCGCCATCCATCCAAAATCCATACTCTTTTTCAATCGCAGAGAGGTAAGCTGTAACTATGGCTGGCTCGTCTTTTTTGGCTTTGCCTAATAGCTTAACCATGAGTGTAAAGAAAGGTGGCTGGGATCGGCTTAAATAATAGGTCCGATTGCCATTCGGAATATGACCGTAGGTACGGATAAGGTATGCAAAATTTTTGACCATGTTTTCCATGGTGGAAATTTTGTCGCTTTCAAGCAGCC
>JAKLHB010000247.1 GCA_022710345.1 Planctomycetota bacterium | reverse complement strand
TTTAGCCAGATTTTCTTTTTTAAGATCTTCATTTTTGGCAAGCCAGACATACGCCTGGCAAGCATCTGATAAGGATTCTGCAAGCAGCAATCCACAATTGTTCGCCGCGCTTTCAAGGGCTTTTTGGAAAGCTTTGGTGTCAGTGCGATAGAGTTCGGACAAAATGTCCAAGCGGTCTTCTAGTTGCTTTCTGATCTTTCGCGGCAATTGATTGCGAATTTTTTTACTGATTTCTTCGTGCTCGGGTTTTAGGGTTTTGCCAGTCTCTGCAAATGCTTCGACTACACGCTCTACGTAGTCTTTGTATTCAAAATCTAAAAGTTTCGCTGCCATGATGTGATTACGGCTGGCATAGTACAATGCTCTGGTCAAAATAAACCGAATTTGAGCAGGTGGAAATCTGGATATGGCCGAAGAGCCAATGATTAAGCTAGGAGGTGCTGTGTTTTCAATGACAATTTTATGGCCTTCTACTACATAAGTTGCCAGTTCTTTGATGTCTAAAACATGTGTAATAGAATGCACCATGTCATGGATTGAGCTGGTACTATCTTCTTGCAAACGATCTTTTCGTCGAGCTGAATACTTTTCTTCCAGGTAGGGAGGATAAACTTTTTCTGTATAAGGATCCACCATCGCCATAATTTCATAGAGTATTCCACGTGTCTGTTCTGGAATAAATCGCTCTAATGTCGAAGAATCTAACCACACAGTTGGCACACGCTCTTTGACTTGCTTGAGAAAGTTAGCTTCCGCAGGTTGCAGATCAGCCAATAATTTTAAGGTTTGGCAGCAAAGATAGGCTTTGTCGTACTGATTTTCTTTAAGGTACATTTTAAAAAGCTCATGATATGCAACTGTGTCAAAGGGATCATGGTTGAGAAGATAGCGATATTCATTCGTGGATTGACGATAGCGTTTTGGGAATTTTGAACATAGTTGCGCCAACGCTGTATGGCTTCCGCTGTGCTCTGGATTGAGCTTAAGGATTTGTTCGTATGCTTCAATAGCAGCTTCATCATTTTGAAGCTTATCTTGTAGAATATGGGCTTGGTGCAGCAGCAAGGGAATTTTTTGCTCTCGCAGTGTATCTGGAATCTGAGGCAAAAATTCTCCGTATGTGGCTAGAATTTTATTCCATTTTTCTTGAGCCTGATATAAACCAACAATGGCACGAATTGCTGGAAGATATATCCGGATTACTTCAAGAGCTTTTTGATAATATTCGAGTGCATTCTGCTCATTGGCATAACCTTGCCAATGGATATTTCCTAGGATAATAGAAAATTCTGCTTTTTCTGAATTGGTGGTGCTTAGGTGTAGCCCTAAGGTTGCCATAGTTTCGGCAGCAGCCCATTGCTTTGTTTTGGTGTATAACTCGGTCAATTTGAGGATGCGATCCAGTTGATGCGGATTGAATTCCCACCATTCTTGATATAATTGAATGGCTTGAGATTCATTTTCAAGCACTTCGTGAATCTGGGCCATTTTCAAAAGAATACGTTCCTGGATTTGAGGTGCTTTGACTTGGATGTTTGCAAGCTTATGGAGGTATTCCAAAGCTTTTGCTGGTTCTTTGCGCTCCCAATAGAGATGACCTAATGCCTCTAAAGCAATGCAATTATCAGGGCTTTGCTTCAATACTTGAAGATAACCTTCAATGGCACCTTCGCCCATGCCAAGGCGGTCTTTGATCACAGAAATGCGCAATTGTCGTTGTTCGATTTCGTATGTGTCTTGAAGTTGTTGAAGCTTCATATAAACCATCAAGGCATCTTCCCATTGATGATTTTCATAATAAATATGGCCCAACGCTCGCAAAGTCAGAATATGTTCTGCGCTAAATTGAAGAGCTTGGCGATAGCGCAAAACTGCTAAATCTTGTTTTTTAAGATTTTCAGCGATTTGGCCTAATTTAAAATAAACTTCATGAACTGGCAAAAGTGCTTGGATTTGCTCTGGATTTGGCCAATACATCAATCTTTCATATAAGCTTTGGGCTTTTTCCCAATTCATAAGCTTATAGTAAAATTCAGCCAAGGGGATGATCAGCTCAGCATCATCACGATTGAGCAATAATCCGGCTTCCAGGTCTGCTAGTGTTTGTTCATCTTGATTTAAGATATGATAAACCTTAGCACGTTGCGCCAGAATCTTGCTTTTGCGCAATGGGTCAGTCTCTAAATTTACCCAATGATAGAGCACTGCCAAGCTTTTGCTCCATTGTTCTTGCGCTATCAATAATTGGGATAATTGTGCTAAGGCTGTTGCATTGTCAGGCTCAATTTCAAGCCATTTTTCCAAATACACGACTGCTTCTGCAAGATCGTCTTTGGCCAAAATCTGGCTGATCTCGGCATAAAGTTGGACTTGCTCCTTGGCATCATTGGTCATTTGTACCATTTCGAGGTTTGTGGAGACAAGGCGTTCTACTCGTTTTGTCTGACGATAAATGGTCTGCAATGCCTGGAGTATTTTTTTATCTGGCCGTATCGAATGTGCCTGCAGATAGCTTTTCTCTGCTTTATCCCAATCTTCCAGTTTTTGATAGACTTCTGCAAGCCGTATTTGAAGATTCGCTTGCTCATGTGCATCTTGAGTCAATGTGATTTTGTGCAAAAGGATTTTTTGCAATTTTTCAAAATCATAGCTAATGGCATACACATGCTCTAAAAGCTGGATGACTTCCGTATTTTGTGGCTCTAAATTCCAAGCCTTATTCAAAATGGTTTCTGCTTCAGTATGGTCTTGAAGTTCTTGGATATAGATTTTTGCCAAATTTAAACATAAGCTGACCAACGACCCGGTCTGCTGCTTGCGTTCTAAGGTAGCAATCTGCAATTGCTGAATCCTGGCCAATCTCACAAAATCACGGTTTTGAATATAAAGCCGCAATAAAGCTTCAATGGCTTGTGGATGACTGGCATCTATTTGAAGTATGCGTTCCCACATTTGGATAGCTTTTGGCATGCAAAATAACCGCTGTTCCAAGATTTCAGCCATATCTTGAAGCAATACCAGTTTTCTTGCATTGTCATCACTGAGGCCAATTTCTTTTTCACAAAGATTGAGGTATTGGTCGAAATAGCCCCATTCTTTATATAAACTTTGGAGATTATGCAAAACAACAGGATGTTGAGGATCAAGCTCTAAAGCGCGTTCATAATGGAGAATCGCCTTGCGTTCATCATATAGACGATGATGATATAACTGGCCTAGCTCTAAATGAAGATTTTTGAGTTGTGGACCAATATTGACCCAGTTAAGCTTAGTTTCTTTGATTTTAGCAAGCTCAGACCAACGCTTTTCTTTGGTGTAAATTTCTTCCAAAGCAAGCACTGGCTGCATTTCTAGGCCTAGCTTCAGCGCAGCTTGATATGCCGAAACAGCATCTTGAGTTTTTTGAAGTTGGGTTTGGTAAATTTGGCCAAGTTCGCATAAATATTGAGACTTTTTCTGAGACTCGGTGAGAGCTTCAATGATTTTATGGAGCAAAGTTGCCAATCGTTCGTAATCTTTTAGACCGCGTAATAAGCCAGCAACAGATTCAGCAATTTCCAATTGAAAATGGATTTTTAACATTTCAACATACGCAGCAATTGCTTGAGGAATCTCTTTGAGCTTGTTTTCCCAAAGTTTTGCAATTTTAAGATATAATGTGGCTTGTTCTTGTGCGCCTGCCAAAATGATTTCCTGGCGTAAGACATCAATCATTCCATGCCAATCTTTTCTTTGCTCGAGAATACGATGGATACCTTGCAAGGCTGATAAATTCTTAGGATTCAGGGTTACGACTTTTTGATAGTAGCCCATTGCCTGGTCTAAGTTAGCTAATTTTTTTTCAAAAATAGTGGCTACTTTGCTCAGGATATTTTCTTTTCGTTTGGCATCATCTACATAATAACTCATGCGTATCCAAAGCGTGGCTAAATCTTGCCATTTTTCCATTTTCATATAAATTTGCGTGAGATGTTCAAACGCAGTTTTGTTATGTGGCTCTAATGCCAGGACCTTTTCAAAATACAAGCTGCCTTTTTCTAAATCCTGAAGCTTGAGATAATATAAAAGTCCCATTTCCTGGTATAGCTCTTGCATTCGATGCGTCGAGATATTTTGACCGATTTCTTTTTCATAAGCTGCCAAAAGTTTACCAGGGAAACGATGGAACTGTGGCTTTTGATACAGGGATTGTAAGAAATGGAGGTCGTCTAAAGAAATATCACCAATGGACAAGGCTGCTTCAAAATGGATTACTGCCTGTTCACTATTGAGCAACTTTTGTTCATAAAGATAAGCAAGTTTGACATGGCATTTTTGCTTATCTTCAGGTTGGTTCAAGTGTGCAATTTGGCTTTGCAAAAACTGGCTATACTGTGCCCAAGATTCGTATGTCACCAACATTTGATCCAATTGCCGCTGGATAATTTGATCTTGCGGTAACTGTTGATATGCTTTCCAGAGATGTTGAATCGCTTCTTGCGGATTGTTCAGAGGCTTTTGATATAAGCTACTCAATTCACGGTGAACTTCAAATAATCGGATTGAATCTTGGCAAACCCCAAGCTCTGTGAGAAGCATTTTGGCAAGTTCAGCCGGATTGGCTTCTTGACGATGCATTTCTTGCAGGCCACGAATAGCAACCACTTGATTAGGATCCAGCTTAAGTACCTGACGGTAATGCTGGATTGCTAGGTCTATTTTGCATTGTTCTTGGAACAGTATGGCGCAGCGTAGATGCAATGCAATCCGTCTTTGCTGTGGAATTTCTGGAACAGCCAGCTCGGCTAGATAGGAACCGGCTAAATCTAATGGCCGCTTTTCTGCTTCATAAAGCTTTTGTAGTGCCCTGATGGCTGGCAAAAAGCTAGGGCGAATTTTGAATATCTCCAAAAATAAGCTAATGGCTGTGCTTGTGTCGTGGAATTCATCCAGGTGCAATTGCGCTAATCCCGATAAGAGAACAATGGTCGCGTTTTGATCATTGGTATTACTCAATCCTTTTTGATATAGTTCTTTGAGTGCATTCCATTGTTGCTTTTTAGTATAAATGCGTCGCAGTTGATCCATGGCTTCTTCTGAATACGTATTGGAAAGGATTTGCTCTAAGCATTGCTGAGTACTATCTATATCTTGAAGGTGAATTTCGTATATATGAGCAATTTGCAAATGAATGGAAATAGTTTGAGAAAAAGGAAGCAAAGAAATTTTTTGTCGCAATACTTCGATCCAATTCTGATAGCGTTGCTGTTGTTTATAAATATACTCTAAGCATTGTAAAGCTGGCAAGCACCATGGAAATTCAATGATAATGGCCTTCAGTATGGCTTCAGCTTTTTCAATATCTTGCAATTGATGTTGATAAAGCTTGGCCTTTTGGAGCAACAATTGCGTTTTTATTTCAGCATCTTGAGTCAATTCCAACTGACGGTCTAGCATGGCCAAGGCTTGGTTATAATCTCGTTTCCATAAAAAAAGGTCTCTTAATTTTTCATAAAATTTAGAATTTTGAGGGGCTAATTCTGAACATTTTTGATACCAAAGTATAGCTTGATGAATTTCTGGAAAATAATTTTGATAAAGGCTGGCTATTTCTTCAGACAAGGCAAGTTTACGGTTAGTTTCTGTGGCAAATTTCTCTTCTTCTCTGAGTGCATTGAGCAAACCAAGCCAATCATTGGTTTTTCGACAAACTTGTTGCAATGCATGGAATTCTTCTGCAGTGGGTGCGAGAAGGATGATTTCTTGAATGATTGTTTTATAACGTTCATAATCTTGGAGCTTTTCGTAAAGCCAAGCCAATTTTTTCAAAGTTATTTGTTTGTCTGCTTGAGATTGAGTGGGCAGTTGCTCTTCATAGAGATTGGCTAAATTTTGCCATTGTTGACCTTGCTCATATAAGCTAGCTAATTTTACTAAAAGTTGTGGCTCTTGAGCAATGCCAATGGCTTTTTCACAATATGCAATGGCTTTCGGCAAATCAGGAATTTTTTCTGCGATTTGGGTCAGTTGTTCATACAAAAGCATTTGATCAGCAGGCTGTTGCAAAAATTTGAGCTTTTGTTCTAGCACGCGCACGAGCTCTGGATATTGCCCTCGTTGATCGTATATAGAAGCTAAAGATTCAATGATTTCACGTGATGAGACTTTTTCTAATGCTTGGAGATAAGCTGCGATGGCTTGGTCTTGTTTTTGTGTTTGGAGGAGTAGTTGAGCCAGCTTGCATAATGCCTGTGCACATTCTTGTGGATCACGAACGATTTTGGCAGTTTGTTCTAGGCACCAAATTTGTTTTTCTATGTTTTGGGTACGTTGAGCAATATTGAAGCTTTTGGCCAGAATTCCTTGACTTGGAACCCAGAAAAATACTCGTTCATAATAGGATAATGCAATGTCTAATTTGTCTAATTTGTCTAATTTGTCTTCTGCGATTTGAGCAATTTCTTGGTGATATTCTGCAGCTTCAGACTCCTGGTTCGCTGACATCGCTAATTTTTCCAGAGCTTTGATCAGATCGTTCCAACGATCTTGTGTCCGATAGAGGCTGCATAATTTTTGAAGTGCTGGAATATGTGTTGCATCATATTGCAAAACACTTTTCAGATGTTGCTCTGCCAAATCCACACGCTTTTGCTGGTGATCAATTTCAGCGATCTCTAAATGCAAAGAAATAGCTTGTTGAGGATCAATGACGGCAAGCAATTTCTTCTCACTGTATAAAAGATAAGCATCCCAATTTTTTTCGCGTGCAAAAAGGTCGCGTAATGCTTCTAAGGATGATAGAGAATGATCATCATGCAGCACAGCTTCTTGAAATGCTGCGATCGCGGCTGGGATGTTATGCACACGGTCTCGATATAATTCACCAATTTCTTGGGCGTATGCAGCCGTATTTTCAGGATGCAAGCTTTTCTTTTTCTCTAAAATTTGAATCACTTCCAAGAAATTGCCTTGTTTGAAATGAATATCATACAATTGGTCTAAAGAAAGTACATCATCTTGCATTGCCAGAACTTTCTGATAATAGGATTTTGCTTGAGGAATTAAATCCATGGAATAGCATAATTCTGCAATTTCCCAAGCAACCTGGACGTGTTCTTGTGGCCCGGTATGAGCAAGTTTGTATTCTAGGATTAACCTTAACTCTTCTGCATTCATGGATTGTTGATAAATTTGAATGAGTCCTGCCACAGCCTCCTCGTCCCAAGGGCAGAGCATTAAGATGTTTTGATATGTTGTAGCTAAATATGGGTGGGGAGAGGCACAGGTTTTGAGGAGGTTAAGGGATTGTCGAAGAATGCTCAGTTTTGCTGTTAGATTGGCGCTTTTTTGGACTCTTTGCTCTTGTACCGCGTACCAGTCTGCGATTTGCTGAGTTTGCCAATATAAATCCGCAAGCTTTGCAAGAACTTGAGCCGGATGCGGTGATTTTTCCAATGCCTTTTTATATAAAGCAATGGATTCTT
>JAKLHB010000246.1 GCA_022710345.1 Planctomycetota bacterium | reverse complement strand
ATTTCGGAATTTTGATCTTATGCACGTGCCATCCTATTTTTGGCTGGTTACGGAAACGTCTGATTACCTAAGCATCAAAAACTTATCTGACAAAGCATTTTTGAGTAGACAATTTTTGTCACATTAAGTTTTTTGTGTCCAAACCAAATCGCTTGGATCTATGATCCTTGCGCTACCATCTTTAGTAAAATCTACAGTTGGGTCTTTGAGTTGGCTGGTTTTGTTGATTTTTGCTTCCCAAACCCGGCATGTTTCATCAACCATGAAAATTCTTTTGCCAGTGATTGTACTTGTAGGATATGCATAATATACTATGGCGCTAGCTTTGGAGGTTTTGCTGACGTTGGTGGCATAATAGTAATTATAGCCTGCTTTTAGAGGCACATGTGTAAAATAAAATCCAAATTCAGAGGTGCTAGTCGGATAGCAAGCATCTAATTGGTCTTCATAATAGCCAATCATAGCAGTAGAAAAACTTTTCAGATGAGCCACTGCAGCAGATTCATTAGCCATATATTTGGTATTCAAAAGACTAGGTATCACGATGACAGCTAAAATAGCAACGATAGCAATGACTGCAAACAGTTCGATGAGGGTAAATCCTGAATTAGTATGTCGCATAATAATCCCCCTTTTTGTACTTCCCAGCATTAAAATAAATTTCAATAACTTTCAACGGAAAATAGCAACTCATATCTTATGCAATTTGAAGCATTTTTGCAACATCATTCTTGCAAAATAGGTATTATTGTTGTTTCAGCATTTGTTTTTAACAATATTTGATATTCACAATTTTCTTGCATCGTGATTGGGGCCATGATTTTAGCTTGTATATGCATGTTGGCAGGTAATATATTGGATTCTGCTGAAAGACGCTGGCCTTGACTTATCCAAATGATTTCAATGTTAGCCTGGTGTTGAACAGAAAATTGGATATCTTTTTGAGTTCTATTTTCGATATCCCATAAATCAGCCCAATTGCCTTTTTGGGGTTGGAGTTGACCAACAAAACGTATGTTAGGAATCCTCGTATCTAGCACAATTACAGGATGTTGTTCTACTTGTGATAAATTTGCAGGTTCAGACGGCTTTGGCATAGCAGGCTCTGTTTTTGCCTCTATAGGCTTAGGTAAAGTAGGATTCGATTGGATACCATTATCTCCAGGCTGTTGGATTTGTGAAGGTTCAGCCTGCAAAAAACGATTGACATCGTCTAAAGCACTTGGCGAACGCAAACGACTGATCTCTTGCTTGATTTCTTGATATTGAGCTTGCAACTCTCGTACCTCTTTTTGGAGTTTTTCAATTTCTTTTTGTAGCTCTGCAGATTGGGTGGAGGAAATTTCAGATACAGACCATCCCAATAAAGCAAAACCGACCAAAATCGCAAGTGCTAGAAAAAACTTGACATGGCGATTGCCAGTTTGTACTGGAATTTTTCTAGGCATGGCCAATCCTTTTCTGATGATTTTGACTAGACCCTGAAAGGGTTTTTTGGACAAAGCAAGCCACGAAAAATGGGATGATGATATACCAAACAAATGGTCTTACTACAAAATAGCTATCATTACGGACATAAGGATAAAAATAAATTAAAAATGAAGCAAGAAGCGCATATCTTGTATAACTTGTGGAATTCGTCGTCCAAAGAAAAAGACGATTTATTCCATAGCCAACCAGAAAAAGTATGACAGGGCTAAAATACCAACCGAAATTTAGATAAGCTTCAGCAATAAAATGATAGCCAAACGCTCCTCCCCGTTCTGCATATTCTGGAAAGACCGTCCATACAAGCCAAATTCCTGGCGACTGTCTGGCTACAGCAGGATGTATACTCCAAAACAAATTAGGCAATGCAGTAGTCAAAGCGTAAAAATAGTCCGCCCCATAATTATAGTCAAATTGATCAGGGACTAATTCTAATGTCCATGCTACAGTCATCAGGCTGTTACCTGTTTCGTTGACTGCTAAAACCAATGGATTTTCTGTTTTTTGGAAAGATTCGACATATATATTATATGATAATCGTTCTTCACCCGCAAGATTGCGAAGTTCAAATATCACAGGGAAAATGGCTACCACGGAAATACCGGCTAACACTGCAAACTTTGCTTGAATTCGTTGAATGCTTGTATGCCATATCCAGGCTGTGGCAAACAAAATAGTCATAGCAAATGTTCTCAATCCAATAAAAAAATAGCAAAGTATCAATACACCCATCATGGCTGTTGCAATATATTTTGCTTTTGTGTCTTTTTTGGCAACACTCAAAATCAAAAGATTCCCTACTAGATTAAACGGGGCAAGAAGGTTATACCATGCATCATAGGAGATAGCTACTTCTGTAGAGTACAATTCAAAATAGCCACCTTGGGCTACTTTTTGAAGATATTCTTGCATCACTATCATCATGGGGCCAAAACCCAATATGAAAAATATCCAACCACTGATTTTTGTAGATCGTTCATTGGGTTCGTATGTCCAAAGCCGGGGAGGACTACCTTTTTTCTTTTGCGCGAAAAGCCCACCGCAGTGTGTGCTCCAAAGGCCCAAATTGACCAAAAACAAGCTATCAATCAAAGTTTGATCTGAAAACATGTTATTTAATAAGCCATAAGGATTCAAAGAAAAAACTTCCAATATAGCTTGCCCTGTGCTAAACATAATAGCCGCGATTAAAAATGCACAGTAGGGAGAAATAAGCTCTCCTCCCATCCATCCCCAGGATACTAACAGCCAAATTGCGATGATGCTGCTGACAACGCACCAAGAATAGACAGTGCTAGCGGAAGAAAATACGAAATATTCAGAGCCAGAATACCACAACAACATACCAATGAAAAGAAAGATATGAATACTGATTGCTAAAATAAATTTGCCATGAGGCAGAGCATTAGGCTCCTGAATGGGTTGCATAATTTCCTTTCTTGCACCAAAGTACACTAAAAGCAATGAATAAACAAGCTCCGGCAATATAGCCATAAACTGCATATTTCCAATCTGGATATTGGTATGGCCCTAAATAGGAAGCAATAGGAAATATTTCGTAAAAAAAAATTCCCCTCAGATAATCATAGCCAGGAAAGCAGGATGCCATCACTACCAATGGATTTAGATAAAAGAAAAGAAGAATGATGGTTTGAGCGTATGCTGGCCAATATGCCACAATATGCAGAAGCCAAAATAAGTTACTAAATGTCATTGCTAGAAAAAAGAATAATCCTAAGTTTACATACAATGACTTTGGTTTTAATGTCTGCAAAAATGCGGTTAGGCTGCATAAAAAGGCAAGATAAGCATTTGCCATAAACCATAAAGTCCAAAAATTGGGCGATGATGGAGGTATGGGAAGTTCGGCAAATACACGCGCAAGCCCTATTGTAATGGTGCATAAACCTATTAAAAATGTGAACCATGGTTTTTGTTGGCAAGCCCATATACACCAAAATGCAATCCCGTAAGTAAGCAAAAAGCTATAAAAGCGCAATGCTAGAATAGCCGACATTTTGGATCGTTGTGGGCTCAAGTCAAACAGCAACCAAGCGCACAAGAGCCAAATTGTAGGAACTACGAGCTTGCAGGCATAACGAAGCAAACTTGCCCGCCATTTATAAAATTCCATTAGTCAGCTTTCCACATTTCATCCAAGGTTTTTGTACAGCCTAATTCTTGAATATAGATTGCTATTTTTTCTCGAACATGCTTTACATCTTCTGGTTTTAGCTTGCTACTTTGTTTTTCCAATTCTTTCTTCTTGGTCGGGCTTAATTGACAATTTTGGACTAATTCACGAAACCGTTGTTCATATTTTTCAACTGCACGATCTTCTTCTAACTTGGTATTGATGTATTTTTGATATATGCCATCACTATATTTGCTTAAAAAACCTACCCAAAGAAGAATCCTCTCATCATATTTCATTGTTTGCGCTTTTTCTAGCATATTGAGCAGAGCTTTTCTCTCTAAAGCTTCTTCAGGGTTAAGCAATGCACGCAACAGCCAGATTGGACTTTGGATATCTTGCAGATCCTCTAGTTTGGTGGCTTTTACAAGCAATTGATAAATTTGTTGATGAACAGATACTGATAATTTTTTTAATTTTTGGTTATCTTGTTGCCATAAAAAAGCTAATGCTTGTTTTAAATAGCCTTGTTCTATGGCTTGTGTTAAATATGCAGACAACAGTTCAGGATCAATATGCTCTAATTCTGCTAGAGAATGGATCTGTTCTAGGCCTGCTTCCTGATAATAAAATCCCCAACGTAATAAAATCATTTTTGTATTTTCTGGTACACTTGCTTTGATGATGAGCTTACTTTGATCAAGCTTAGCAGTGTAGTTCTCTGCCATAAGCTCTTGGCCATCTATATAAATTTTAGTTTCTTTACTCTGGCCAGGGTAAATGGAAATTGATACAGAAAAATAAATTTTAAGCAAAGGTCGCAGCGCCGCAGAGCATTGAAAAATACCATCTCCTAATGGAATTTGAATCATTGTATTGAGTTCATGGTAGTCACGAAACTGGGCTTTCAACGAATATTGCCCTGGTTTCCAACGTTGTTCTTTAGCCCAAGGTTTATTATCAATTTCTAAGTAAATAGGACTGACAAGCCTGTTGCTTGCTTTATCCATAATATCTTGGCTAATCTCTCTAAGATTAGCCAATAGAGTAACTTTTAAAATTTTTTGCTCTGCTTCAATGGAGATATCTGTATCATGATTAGGAGAACTATATCCAGGCAGGCTAACAAACAGCCGATATGCTCCAGGCTGCAATGCTTTTGGCAATACATAAAATTCTCGGGTTTGCTTATGTTGCACAAATGCAGCTAATTTAGCCGCATAATCGCTTGGAGGTTTAATATCATATATTGGTTCTATAGAAATTTCAAAATTGCTTGGAGTGACAACGGGTGGATTAGATGGTGCAATTTTTTTAGATGGCCAAAATAGAAAAGCAAGCGCAAGCACAGTAAAAACACCCAAGCACAAAAAAATGGCTCTTTTAATACGCTCTGATTGCACCACTGCCTTTGGATCACAAACAACAGTTTGCAAATTTTGGACAAATGCGCGTTGGCTAGTCGGAGCACGTTGCAATTGGCTGTTTGTAGGATCACGTTGTAATTGGCTGTGTGTCGGATCGCGTTGTAATTGTGGCGGTGGAACCTGAATCATTTGCTCTTCGGTTTTGATTGCAAAAATCCGTGTAGAACTAGAAGATGCTTGCTCTACTTCCACATTAGAAATAGCATCTAACAATGCTTCATCGCTCAAAAATCTTTGATCTCGATCTTTGGCAATCATAGTTTTTACAAGCCATTCTACACTTTGTGGCACAGGGCCTCCCAAGGCATCAGATATAGGCACAGGCTGCTGACCCAGTGCCTTGATCATTTCGAAAAGATTGCTGGCAGGATAAGGAACTTTGCCAGTGATCATTTCATAAAGCACAATTCCTAACGAGTATTGATCAGCCCGCGCGTCAATTTGCATTTCTTGCTCTGGTACTTGTTTTTCGAACCATTTCATTTGTTCGGGTGCAGCATACAAAAAGGTTCCAACCATGGTCTCTGAACGTGTGATGTTTAAGCTAGCAGCCTGTTTGGCAATACCAAAATCAGCGATTTTCAAAATGCGATGATTTTTGTTAAATAATAAATTATCTGGCTTGATATCTCGATGGATGCAGCCTTGCTCATGTGCATAAGCTAGACCTTCTGCTACTTGATGGATGAGCCTCAAAGCGCTGGAAAGTGATAATTTTCCATATTCCTGCAAATAGTCCTTGAGTGATTTCCCTTCTAAAAATTCCATGACATAGTACAGCGTTGGCGGATCGCCATATTTCCCTCGGTGGTGGATGGTGACAATATGGGGATGGCATAAAGCAGCCATAGCACCAATCTCGGTTTCAAAGCGATATGCTTCTTCAAAGCTTAAGTATATGGTAGGCACTAATTTAATAGCAACCTTCCGATTCAATGAAATTTGTTGGCCAACAAATACCATGCCCATCCCTCCTTTGCCAAGGAAGGACTCAATTTGGTAGTCTTCAGCCAGAATTTTGCCGATTAAATAATTCTCCATGGAACTCTCCATCGCGGCTATATTTACCAATCGAAATTAGGTGCTATGAATCTTGCCGATTGATAGGATTGGAATCTTCTCCTGTATGCTTAAAATTGCTTGGTAAAGGAGGTGGGACTATTGTTTTAGGCCCTGATGCAATTGTCTTAGGATTTAAAACAACACTACTAGGACCACCAGCCCTAATGCTGGATGGTGAAATAGGAAATTCATTAGAGCGGCTTACTTTGTTGACTTGAGAGAGGCTAAGCCTTAATCCCAGCCGTTCCAATTCTCGCATAAAGCTTTCTTTATCCAATGCGGCTAAATATGCTTCTTCTGCGCTCACTACTTTTTTGCTCGCTAATTCTAATAGACTTTCATTGAGCGTTTTCATGCCATGGCGCTTGCCAGTACTAATCGCCATATCAATTTGATAAGTTTTGCCTTCACGAATATTTGCAGAAATAGCTTGATTCACAATGAGTATTTCAAGTGCAGCAATCATGCCGGTTCCGTCCATTGTAGGCAAAAGCACTTGAGAAATAACACCTTTGAGTGTGCTTGCAAGCATCATGCGAATCTGCCCTTGTTGATTGGCAGGAAATTGATCAATCAGACGATCTACGGTTGCTGCTGCAGTGGTGGTATGAAGCGTACCAAATACTAAATGTCCGGTTTCAGCAGTTTCCAAGGCAATTTCAATGGTCTCTAAATCGCGTAGCTCACCTACCAAAATCACATCTGGATCTTCACGGAGAGCAGCTCTGAGAGCGCTTTTAAAATTTTTGGTATGGACTTTGACTTCGCGTTGATTGATGAGACATCGTTGATTTTTATGCACAAATTCAATAGGATCTTCAATGGTCACGATATGATCTTGACGATTGCGGTTGATAAAATCAATCATAGCAGCCAAAGTTGTGGATTTACCAGAACCTGTGGGACCTGTGACCAAAACCAGACCTTTGCTAAAGTAGCAAAGTTGTATGACTGAGTCAGGCAATTTTAATTCTTCTACCGTCATGATATGGTTAGGAATAATGCGAAATACAGAACCAATGCCATTTCTATCCATAAATACATTGACACGCAATCTCCCTATAGAGGGCATTTCATAGGCAAAGTCTGTGTCTCCATTTTCAGAAAATTCTTGGTAATTCCGTTCAGGCATAATTTCCTGAAGCATGCTTGAAATTTGATCCCCGGAGAATATTTTATCTGGGAAAATTTTAATTTTGCTATAGATTCGCATAACTACAGGTGCACCGCAGCAAAGATGCAAGTCTGAAGCCCCAAGCGAAAGCATTTGCTGCAATAAGTTGTCTATTTTGTGCATAAATGTTCTTTCTAAAATAAGCCCATATTCGCAGAGAAATTGATTTCAATACTAATCACCGCATGGTACGGAATTAAGA
>JAKLHB010000245.1 GCA_022710345.1 Planctomycetota bacterium | reverse complement strand
GACACAGGAAAACGTAGCATTCTATCAAAGAGAACTTTTATTTCCGAGCGAATTTTTTTTGATTGATACAGATTAATAATCTTTTTTTAGTATATTCTAGCACAACAAGTTAGAATTTCCGAAAATCCACTTATACTTAAGCTTAATTACCAACGTGTTATGCATTGAAATAAGAAAGCATGAATGAGAGCTCCACCTTTGCCTGTGTCATGGTTTGTAAGCCCACCACTGGTTTTTTCAAGATCATACATAACCCAGTTGAAATCAAAACGCAAGTGTTTATTAAAGTGAAATTTAGCACCAATGACAAATTCCCATACACTTTGGCCAAGCACATCGGAGGCTGTCCCCAATGGAGCCGAAGCATACGAAGAAGCACTCCCATCACCATGTTCGTCTTCTATCTCTGTATAGGAGAATTTGAGTAAAGGTTCAATGCCCATATTGCTTTCTGATTTACCGAGTGCAATAAAATAACTAGCACCACCAGAAATACCCCATAATCTTAAATCTGTCAATCCATCACTTAAAATACCTGGCTCTTGACGACGTTCGTAATACATCAAAATCGTCTCGGCTTCCATGCGAATGTTGTCTTTCCAATACCGTGCTGCAACGCTATAGCCCGTAACATTACCATTGATATCGTCGCTATCCGTAGCAGATGAAGGATTAGGATTGCCAAATACTTTATGATTTTGCAAAGCTCCAAGGGTGATGGCTGCACCATCTTCTTTAAATCCTTGATCATTATGTAAGTAACTAGCTTGAATCACAACTTCTTTGAATTGCCGCCCTAAGGGATAAAATTTGACATTCGCCATAAACATCTTGCCATCCCCCATATCTAGGCGATTTCGGCCTTGACCATTAAATACTCCTACAAAATAGCTAAGATGTTCTGACAGATATTCACTTTCAATCCATGGTAATCCATTGCCATATATGCCAAAGCCAACTTCCCGATGAGGGACAGAGGTGATATACGGAGAAGCAGCAATCCCAATCGTATTCATAGCACCGGCTTCATGCTCCATAGAGAATGGAATAAGCCAGGCTCCAATCCTAGGCTGGATACAATCAAAGCCTAGATATTCTATAAAACCTTCACGCAAAGAACTACTATTGTCTGAAAAATCTGATCTAACACGAATGTGCCAATCTTTCAAAAGATACATATGAAAGTCTAAACGAGCCCACGATAGCCGAAAGGAATTGTCAGTGACAGTCTCTGTTTCATAAATATACAACGTATTTATAAAATAGCCATTCATCAACAGTTTATAATCCCCATCACTGGATTGCACAAAAAAACCTTTCTCATAGCCAGCATTAATACCTTGGGAATCTTCTATCCATGGTTGACATAGGTATTCTTGAACCAATTGTTCTGTGTACGAACGGACATTTTCTTCTCGAGCCTGCAATTTTTGTTCTAATTCTTGAAGAATTTGTTGCTGTTGTAAAATTCTCTTTTGTAGCTCATTCACTCTTTCTTCTTCAGTTGGTTCGGAGAAAGCAGCATTTGCCAAAACAAGAATCATGCAAAGATAAAAAGTACGCATAATTTTCTTTCTATAATAATCATAATCACAAGTTGCTAAAACTATTAGCCTCATCTAAATAAATGAGGCTATTGACACCAATGGGAATAGGAACAATTCTGCTCAATATAACGGATTTTTGTGAGCTAATCTAATATATCACTTGACAACGGCATAATCAACAATTCTACCTAAACTTTAGAATTGTGTATAAAAAATTCAGTTGCATTTTTTTATTTGTTTATGGTACGATAGCAGAACTTGAGGAATCAGATTTTTGAGACGAAACACTACGGAGAGTCTTAAATGGCAGACTTTAAGGAATTTATGTTTGAATCTCAAACCACCTATAATTTTGTTGAAGAAATCGGACGTGGTGGTATGGGCATTGTGTATCTTGCAGCACGCAACGCAGGCGGTGTGATAGATTATGTTGTTTTAAAAACACTAAAATCTTTAAACGAAGCTGATGAACGTGCATTGCGCCAAGAGGCTAACCTTGCAGCGCAGCTTCGGCATGAAAATATTGTCAAAACTTATGGGCTAGAATCCATACCCCTTTCTGTGCTTCCTGAGCCTTTTTTAAAAAGTTTGGGTGCTCTCTCATACGCACAGCAGAGCGATTTATCTGGTTCAAACAAAGTACGCCGACTAAATTTTAGAAACAAACAAAGTGCAGGCGTAGAATTAAGCCCAGAACATCATGCAAATGAAGCCTCTCTTCTTTTATTGGTGATGGACTATATAGATGGAATCAACTTGCATTCTTTTCATTATGGGCATATTGACCAATCTACATTGCTTCCAGTTCCATTAGCAGCTTTTATTATCAGCCGTATTGCACGTGCTTTAGCTTATGCCCATAATTATCTCATCCATCGAGATATTTCGCCAGAAAATATTCTGATCAATACCCAGGGGACATGCAAGTTGAGTGATTTTGGAATTGCAGTAGCTTCTCATCAAAAGCCAGATTATTGGGCTGGCAAGCTTTCATATATGGCACCAGAACAAGTCTGGAACCAGCAAATTGATGAGCGAATTGATATTTTTTCATTGGGCAGCGTCGCGTACCAAATTTTAACTGGGCTTCCTTTGGTAGAAGTACGCTCCAATATGAGCTTACAGGAGCAAATCCAACTGATTAGCCAACAATTTCGGAATGGATTGCTCCCGCCTCATAAAGTCAGGCGAGACATTCCTGAAACACTTTCCGAAATCATCAGCAAAATGATTGCAATTGCACCAACTGAACGCTACCAGCGCGCTAGCAGCGTAGCCAATGACCTTGAAAAACGCTTTCTTTATGCCAAAGGATATGGTCCAACGAACAACAGTCTTGCAACATATATGAGCATGTTTGAGAACAAATTCAGCATGTACAATGAAGAGCAAGTGGAACAATTATCCTTTCTCAAAAATGAACGCGGTGAATTCCAACTCAAACGCTACATTGATCCCAGTTTTTATACTCCAGAAGGCTTGAGGCTGCTTGAAGCCAGACAAAGTGATGCGATATATCAAAAACTCAAGGCACCTGCTGAAACGCCAGAAATGGTGATTACAACTCGCGAACAAAGAGTGCCTTATGTCAAAGTGAGATATTTGGATAACGTGCTCGAAGCACTTCTTGTAGCGAACAAACCATTGATCATTGGTTCTGCGCCTGGCTCTACCATTTTCATTCAAGACCATGGAATTGAAGCACAGCATTGTAAAATACAACGCACAGGCGAGATTGTCTCTCTAAGTTCACTGGCAAAACAAGATGTTCTGATCAATAGCCGTGCCAGCAATGAGAGAGAGCTACGTGAAGGTGACAAAATCAAATTGGGAACCCACACATTATTTTATATCAAGCAGACACGCTTTCCAGAATTAGCCCCAGCAAATATTGTGAACCTACAGACCCAATTTGATCCCAAACAAGTCTTAAATTTCCGTGAGTTTGCTGTCAGCTTGTCCCCTACTCCTGACCAATATACAAAGTTAGCCAAGCTCACAGAACAAATGCTGGCTAATACCAATCTCAGCGAGCTTAAGCAAGGAGTTATTCCAACAGCGCTCATAGAAGCTTTGCAATATCTCAAAGCCGGTTCAGCAGACATTACCTTAGTTGTGCGGTTTATTAGAACCCCTGTACGTATCATCATCATTTGCAAAGGATTTTCAGAAAAAGGCTACAATAGTTTATTAGAAAATTTTAGAAAACATCGTGAACGATTGGCAATTGCACTGGTACAAAAAGAAGATACCAGTGAAACCACGATTGATCCGAATATTGAGTCTGATTTATTAGAAAGTGCAATTCAAGCAAAACAACCTCCAGCCGCACCAGCCAATATGAAAAAAGAACCTGCCTCGGAAATCAACTTTGAAGTTGATTTCGATTCCGAAGCATACGATCCAGCCATAATTGCTGCAACTATGATTGTGCAAGGATTTGATCGTATTGAATTTAAACGTGATTTTTTAGAAATCGAGCTTGCTGTGTATTTATAAGAGAGAGTATGTCGTACATTAGTCTTAGAATCGCAAGACAAAAAGACAGCAACCACAAAGTCACAAAGTTTTTGCTTTTAGCTTGCTTTGTGGCTTTGCACTGCCTTTGTGGCAAGAATAAAAAGATGCAAGCGGCATAACATTCAAGCAAGCAACAAGCGGCATAAGGAGTACAAGCTTGAGATGACGATGTCAATTGTGCCAATTCAGCAGCGCCCAGCAAGCATCCAAAGAAAAATTACTTTCTTTGGCTAGGTTGCTTTGCAGGCTAGAAAGTAGCCGACAGCGTCTGCTGCAATTGGCGGAAGAGATCAATGTTTTCTTAAATTGCCATGACGAAAAATAAAAGATTCAAGCAAGCGGCATAAGGAGTACCAATATGGAATTTTCTGCTATCTTAAGCAATTTGGGAATCCTAGGCAGGGAAGCAGAGGCGAAACAATTCAACCAAAAACTACAAGATTTACAACAAGGTAAAGGCGGCTCTTGTTTGGTATTAAGCCAACAAGGAGATGTTGGCCAAAATACATTTGCCAGGGCATTACTACAACAGACACAGATTCCATGCTATTATGGAAAATGTCTATCTTTACCCCTTTGGGGGCCTTATGATGCCTTTTTACAAGCTTTCCCAACATTTATGCAAGCATTCCAACAGCAGATTGCAAAAGAATGGCGAGATATTGGGCAAAATTTGGGAGCAAAATCATACCAAGGATGGTTAGGCCATTTTACTAGGTCATGGACCAAAAAAACAACCGGACTCATGCCAGATTTACCGCAGCGGCTGGCGCATAGCTTTGCTAAATATCTTAGTTTGCAAAAAAAACCCTTTATCATATATTTTGAAGATTTGCAATTTGCAGATGCTTTTACCATTAAGCTTTGGAAATTTTTGACTCACGCGTTATCCCAGCAAGCAATTTTGCTCATCGCCACAAGCTGCCGTGAATTTTCAGATGTGCCAGAATTGCCACCAAGCTTACGTGGCAGTCATGTTCCTGTGATGCAGCAAATCAAGGCTATGCAGGCATTGACTCGTCCTAAATTATTTGGCAAAGAACAACGCCAAACTTTGCAAGATTTATACAAAGAAATGCCAGTGATTTCCTTGAATACGCTCAATGAAAATGCAATGCTTTGGTTTCTATCCAAGCTTTTTAGTTCTAAAGTATCTGAAGATTTTCTGATCACTTTGGTGCAAAAGTCTCAAGGCGTTCCTTTTTTCTTGGTTCAATTATTATCTTATCTCTTGGATTTAATCGTTCCTGTAGGCAATCGTTGGCAATTGAAATATCCAGAAGACGAGCTAGACCTGCCTAAAAATCATGATGAAATTCTACGATCGAATGTCAGTAAATTAAGTGATCAATCCCTAAAGGCACTCACTTATGTAGCGATTTACCAACGGCCCATATCGCAAAAATTATGGAGACAAACCTTAGAATATTCCTCAGAAATTTGCCAACAAATTCTTACAGAAAGCAAAATACTGGGTATTTTAGAGCTGGCTGTTGACGGCCGGCAGTGGGTCTTTACGAATGATCGTTTTCGTCAGGCTATTTTAAAAAGTGTGCCTCCTCCAAAACAAAAAGAAATGCAGGCAGTTTGGGTAGCACTTGCGAAAGAAGAGCAAATGCCTAATTTTATGGTGCTATATCATGCCAGCAAAGATCCTGACTCTGGAGCTGGAATTTATGAACTTTTTGAATCAGGCATGGAAGCAGAATACCTGCTTTGTCCATGGCAAGCATACGGATTTTATAAAGAAGCGAAACAATTCCCTGAACTAAAAGATGCCTTTATCAAAGAATGCTACATGCTCATGCATGAGCTAGATCCAAGGCCTAAACAAAAACTTGCCACTCCAACTCCAAAGCCAGCAGAAGAAGCAAAACCAGCAGAAGAAGCAAAACCAGTAAGCGAGTCTCAAGAAGCCAGCGTAGCAGAGGAAGCTCCTAAATCAGCAGAAGAAGCAAAACCAGTAAGCGAGTCCCAAGAAGCCAGCGTAGCAGAGGAAGTACAAGCACCCCAATCAGCAGAAGAAGCTCCTAAATCAGCAGAAGAAGCAAAAGAGCCACAATTAGCAGCCTCAGAGCCTCCTAAATCAAATCGGCCTGATCTCACAGCGCTTGCCGCTAAATGTTATGCTCATTTGCGTTTCTATCGAATGGCTGCAGTAGATGGCCAGCCTATCTTAGACCTTACATTCCAAAAATTTTTGCAAAAGGCAGTGTACTGGGATACCCCGAAAAATTGGTTGGCAAACTTGATGCCATTGTTATGGTACTTGATTCGTACCGTCAGTGTTTTTGAAAAAAGCTATCCAAAAGAAGATGTGCAATTTCTTTGGAATTTGGTAACTCAACGCCTGATTCCCAAACATGATCTTCAGCAACATATTGCCTTGGAAAAAATTTGTCAATCTTGGAAAACTCCTCTTTTCCAGCTTAGCCAGTTGACTCATGATTATCTTGGGCTAAGTATCCAAAATTCCAAAAATCCTGCAAAAGTTGCTGAACACGCTATGATGGCAGGATTTTTAGCCCGTGAACAAAAAGATTTTTTGGAATCTGTACGCATTTTATACAACAATATTCAGTTGTGCCAACGCCAAATTGCAGTTCCAGGTATGCTTTATTGGGAAGTCGAATCCTTGCGTTCCTTAGCGCTCTCTTATGAGCGTTGGGCAAAAAATGCGATTGCCCAAAATTTGCCGCAAGAAGAATTGCTCCAGCGTGCGCGGCAAGCGGTACTTGGCTACTATGATGCGAGTCAATGCATGTCTAGGCTCAATGAAGGCAGTATGTTACCTAAATGGTTACTACAACGTGCATGCAATTTGTGCGAAATATATTCGTTAGAAAATCAAATGTTTTTGGACGCATATCAAGTTGCTAAAAACAAATACGAACTTGGTCAAGAACAGCATGAAACTATAGGCAAAGCGAAAATTATATGCGATGAAGAAGACTTAGTAGCAGCCACAATTTTAGAATTAGAGCTTCGACAAGAAGGTACGGAGCCAATTGTTCAAATTGGTGTTGAAGGCGATCTCGAAGCTCCAAACCCAGAGGCTAAAATCACTATAATTTTGATGACCCCTTTTGGTAAAACTCTGGGGCCAGACTATGAGCTGTGGCAAGCAAAGACTAGCTTAGCTCCCGGGTTTCGAAAAGCGTATCTTGAGAAAACAGAGCAAGATGATATTCCTGTGAGTTGCTCTAATGTGAGCGCAGGGTGGTTCATTTCAGAAACACATAAATCTATACAGCTCATTATATTAGCTGAATCTTCGCCAAGCATGCTTGCTTTAGCTTGGCAAATGAGCCAAGAAAAAATCATTGGAAAATATGTATAGCCTTTGCTTAGCCATTCAGTTTCGGAAATTCTAACTTGTTGTGCTAGAATATATTTAAAAAAGATCCTTCATCTGTATCAATCAAAAAAAATTCGCTCGGAAATA
>JAKLHB010000244.1 GCA_022710345.1 Planctomycetota bacterium | reverse complement strand
CCAACACGCCTAATGTAGAGGCAACAGCATTGCAACCGCTTTCAATTCCCAATTTTACAATATTTTCAGGATCAAAGTACATGGGGTTAGCAGCAAATGAAGCACCTGCAGAATGTTCAATTCCTTGATCCACAGGCAGAATCGAAAGAAACCCTGTGTTGCTTAACCTACCATGGCTAAAAAGCGCTTGTAGATTCCGAAGCACGGGCACTGACCTATCTGTGAATGTGAAAATTCGATCCACAAAATCAGGACCTGGAAGATGCAGTTGCGCCTGAGGAATACCTGTGCAAACATGTTTGAGCAAAGCATCGTACTCTTGACCCAGTAAGCTCGTAAATTTTTCAGTCATGCAACTCATAAACATGAGCCTTTCTTCTCTGAAAATTCCTACCAAATGAAACCCAAAAATTTGTATTATCACACCACGTTTTTTCAAAAAAGCAATAGCAAAATGAAAAAAATCTTAGAGATCGCCATTTTGATATTTTTTAGAACTATTGACTAGCTCAATAGTTGTATTACCAGAAAATTCAAGAAAATGTGTATTAGACTTTGTTTCAACAAAAAAAGCATGGAAAAATTCCATGCTTTTCTTTTTGGTGGAGGCGGCGGGAGTTGAACCCGCGTCCTGTGACAGCCCAATAAGAGCCTCTACGTTCATAGTCCATATTTTATTGGGGTTCGCTTCTGATGTCATCTATGGACAAATTACACAGTCGCTAGACTTGTATAGTTTCGCAGAGCAACTACAAGCCGTCGTTGCTCGCTATCTTGCTAACGGCGTCCACTATTGCTACGCAAGAAAAAGCTATAGGGACGTAGCTGCAATTAGGCAGCCATTCTTACAGGTGCATCCGCACTTAAAGTTTTGTTTCCAGGTTTTTACGAGGCCGCCTGGTCCTCGAAACGCCACCCTTACCACAGCATTGCCCAGTCGAAGCCATAATCGCCCCCTAGACAATGAAGAAATGGTTCTTGGAACGGATGCTAAAAATTGGATGGTAGTCATTATAAAGCAAAATTGGAAAGATGTCAAGAAAAAATTTCAAAAAAAAGAAAAATTTGCTAGAATATAAGCAACGGCTGATTCTAACGCATTTTGGGAGTTGAAAATTTTTTATAAAATCTTGAGGTACCTAAAAAAGTTATAATCGAGAAAAAGGAGCTTGGTATGCAAAAACATACTAAACAAGCAAATGCCTTAGTATTAAGCATTGCAGTGCTTATGATCTTAGGAACATTGGCATTAAGCTTTGCTCAATGGATGCTTTTGGAACGAAGAGCATCTGGAAATTTTGCGGATAAAATTGACAATCGTCTATTCGCTTTGGCTGGTATTGATTATGCAATTTTACAGTTAAAAGACGATTTTAGCCAGCTTTTTGCCAAAATTACCAATCATCAAGCAGATTTGCAGACTGTGTTCAATAGCAGCCAGTTCCGCAATTGGAACTATTGCAATTACTCAGAACAATTTCCTAAGTGGGTTCCTAGCATAGAATCTCATCCTGCTGCTATTGCTTTTGAAGATGCTGCAGGAGTATCTATTACGCAACTTCAAAAAGACAGCAAAGGTCATCCTTCGTATTGGACAGGAAAAGTAGAAATTGGTGGGCAACAGATCCAAGTCAGCCATTATAAAGAAGCCTCAAGGCAAATCTTAGCCCTCAAGATTTTGGATTGCACATCTCAGATCAATTTAAATATCCATTTTGATCCAATCACCAAAGTAAACACAAGTGCTCATCTTGCGGGAATGCTGAATAATTTAAGTCTGGCACTTGCCATTCGGCATAATACCGCGGATTCTAAAGGGCCTTTGCATGGACTAGGGAGCAAAATTTTAGAAAAGCGTAAAGAATTAGGAGGATTTCATTCTAAGCAAGAACTGCTGCAAATCTCCGGCATTACAGAAGATGATTTGCGTTTGGTTTCTGATTATATCACTGTTTATCCAAGCGCAGAGGCCATGTATCAATCTGTGCATGATCCTGATGTTCCCAATGCTCTCTATCGTGGGATTCGATCTGAAGTTCATATTGCACCTGCAGATAAAGTGAAGGAACCATACGAGATAGACTATCGTGGCCCAATCAATGTGAATACAGCTCCGTGGCCAGTTTTAGTGGCTACCATAGCCGGCTTACAAGAACGAGTGGATAAGCAAATATCCGTAAGCTTTAGCGAAGCACGCGATTTGGCGATTGCGATCTGCAAACGTCGCGAACATAAACCATTTATTGGGTGGGATGATTTTCATACTTTTTTATACAATCAATTGAGCTTAGGCGGTGTATGGGATAAAATCCCTGACCCTTATACTAAAATTGCATTAGTACAAGCCAATGCTGACCCTAACATGATTTTACGCCATCTCAATCCCAATCGAGAAATTCCTCATGAAAAAAATAAAACTGACTTAATCTATTACACTACAGAATTTTGCTTTGTACCAATGGGATATTTTGAAATCACAGCGAATGCTCAAACTTGGGGTGCGTATGATTCTAGCAGCGAAGAAGTCACCAATATTGTGAAAATTTATGACGTGTTCTATCATACTAGCCAATATGACTTTGAGCAAGGTATGTATATTCGTGCTCCTCAAGAAGCAGGGGTAGAACCCGATGATGAAGAAGAAATCTTTGATTTTCGTCGCGACAACCACTTCTTTACATACGGCAACAACCTTCAGCAGAGTCCAGTAGGTTGGACACCACAAGATGCCGCAAGTCGTTATGTTGGATATGTGCAGCCCATTGTGTATAACTTAGAGGGCGATTTTATGCTTGGAAATCCAACACAGTCAACCGAAACATATTATATTTTCCAATCTAATTTCAATGCATCGTATAGTGGATACACGACCCAAGAAACCACACATACCGTTGTGCCAGCCAAAGGTGCAAAAGTAATTAAAGGCATTAGATGCTTGAAAGCAGAAAGTGCAGCGGGTTTTGGATATCCAATTCACGAAGAAGGCGATGGAGATTTTTTGAACGATGGCACTGTCATTAAGTATATGGATAAATCTGATTTATACTATAAAGGGAAATTTCTATTGCCAGCCGTTGAGTATAAAAAACCAGATGATGGCATCATAATCCGAAGGGATAATCGTGGAAGCATCATGTTCTGGCTTAAAGTGGATCGAGATTGGAATAGTTCCAGTGAGCATCTTGTTCTAACAACAACTCAATATCACATAATTGAGGATCCATCTCAGTATGACAAATCATTGGGACCAGGAGAAACAATACTCTGTGGTATTCAACGTCAGGTCAGAATCAACTTTGTATTCAATAGTGCCTTGGGTATTCGGGCAGCACACAAGTTTCGCGCGTCTGTGCAACATAAATGGTTTAGTTATGTATATAACATGGATACCCGTACATTGGGCGCGCCATGCAATCCAGGCAGAGAAATCATGCCTTATGAATATCTCCAAACGATAGCATCTACTAAGGAAGCGGAAATTCCTGAAAATTGTAATATCTATGCTGAAACTTGGTATTTATTTGCATTTCGCTGGGCTGATGGCACAGGCACCACTCAAGGTAATTTTGGGAATAGAGCACCAATTGCAGGTGCTATATATGGAGAGATGCGCGATAATGTAGGCAATCGAAAGCCTGTTCAGAGCTTACACTGCGAAAATAAGAAACTCTACGATGAAACTTTATCTGACCCAGCTTTTGCTGCATTGGACCTCCAACTTTTAAAAAGGATGCTGCCTACTTCATCTGATTCTGCATTAATCTTGGAGCAAGATCGCATTGATGTTGGCGATCCTACTGGTCCTTCAGATGCGGGTGATCCCATGTACATGATGCCTCAAATGACCATGGACGATCTTCGAGTTACCTTGAACACCGATTGGATTGGCACCAATGGGCAAGCTACATTGCCAAGCCGCTATGTTCATTTGGGAGAAGCAGGTGATCCGTATGGCCGCTTTTTTGGGCAATTTCAACCAGCAGCAGTCAAAGGAAAGAAAGTCCTCGGCATCATGCCTACCATTCGATCCGCAATAGATGAGCAATTAGTTCAAGCAAAAGTAGAAATGAACCCTGAAAAACCCTATCAGTATAATATATCATTTATTACCACAGAAGAAGGCGAGAAAAAACCACTTTACACAAGCCCTCTTGTGGATGATGTCCTGCTCTTTTATTGTGATTCCAAGGTACAATTTTTAGAGAATTAGAATGCGCACATTGAAAATATTGCTTCTTTTGTCAGCCATTCAATCCCCTATCTTATGCCAAGATGCATGCTTATATTTCTTTGATCTTTTGCAGCAAGGCCAGATTTCTTGGCATCTTCAAGGCCAATGCAAAATGCCAAATGGCACTAAACTGAATGCTCACTTATATATAGGAGATCGTTCAGTATTTTGGCAAAAGCTTACAGTTAGAAATGATGAATTTGCTTTGGTTTTGACAGAGCAAATTCCCAAAGAGCGCTATCGTTGGGAAATTCAATATCGCCCTGAAGACCAAACAGTTGCATTTCAGAAAGCACACCCTAAAACTCAGCCTTGGGTATATTCAGCAGAATTTCAAATTGGTAGCCTTCCAGAGTCCAAGATAGAAAAAGAGCAAGAATTGCAATTGTATCGTCAATGTTTGGCTGATATTAAATCATGGACACGACTCCATACCCAACAGTTCCAAGAATGGCAAAAAAAGGCACCTGCAGAATCTCAACAAGCAATTCAATGGATACATCGTGCTCCCAAATTAGATGAACAGCAATCCAAATTTCAACAATGGCAAGCCAAATGGCTGACCTTGCATTTCCAAGACATCGCGATCATGCTCGGACAAGCCTATGATGCAGCCAAGGATTGGCAATTAGCTGAAATCGGAGAACTCTTCCAAATCAACTCATGGGTATTGCCTAGCCATTACGATAGAGGAGCAATGTCTCTTACATCCAAGACACAGCATGCCTATCTCATGCGGTTACTCAGTAACATAGAAAAAAAGATCAATCCCAAATAACATGGTGAAAGACAAGGCATACTCAAGCAGCAAATTGTATTGAGCTTTGCTTTTGACTTCAGTGCTAGCCTCTGCATTATGTTATGCTTACTTGAAATGCTCGCCGTTCGTATGCGAATGTAAGGGTGCCGGATGGCCGCTGGCCGGTCGCCTCTACACGCGAATAACATGCTCAATCTTTTATGTTATGCGTGTCGAGCATGATCATCATATAACAACCGACTGAAGAAATCTGCACTTGCCAGCAATCTTGTAGGGCGACCGGGCTGGTCGCCCTAATGCGCGTGGCACTCTGCTATGCCCACATACCTCCAATGTTACACTGGTTTCGTCCGGACTCCAATGTTGCGCTGGTTTCGTCCGATGCTTTCTACTTCAGCCAAGGTTAAAACATAAAGTTTTGAACACACCTAAATGATAAATTTTCTTTACTTTTACCTAAAACAAGGTATACTTTTTTATCTAGCTTTTTGCTGATTCTAACGAATCTTTTTATTCTACGTTAGCAAGATTTTCTTTTTCAATAGGATAAAATTATGCCGCTACAGTATCCATCAAACCATGAACCCCTGCTCAATCACATTGTGGATGAGCTATGCAAGCCAGAATCTTATGGTTCCATGATTCACAAAGCCAACCGAAATATGCCCATGCCATCTTTGTCAGATCTAGATACATTCATGCAAATCCTTAAGTCTGTCCTATTCCCAGGATATTTCGGTCGTGTTGAAATTCATGCAAATACTATGCAATATTATATCGGCTCTTTATTAGACCAAGCTGCCAAGATTTTGACTGAGCAAATCCAACGTGGTTATTGTTTTGCATGCAGTCTATCTGAAACAGAATGTCTCAGTTGTGAAAAACAAGCATGGGAAACCACGTGCTCGTTCATGTCGTTGATTCCACAAATTCGTCATCTTTTAGCAACAGATGTACAAGCAGCATACGAAGGTGATCCAGCAGCAAAGCATCCTGGGGAAACCATTTTTTGTTATCCAAGCATTCGCGCACTCACACATCAACGCGTTGCGCATGAGCTTTATCGAATGAATGTGCCTTTGATTCCTAGGATCATCACTGAAATGGCTCATAGCGACACTGGCATAGACATCCATCCAGGAGCCCAAATAGGAGAACGTTTTTTTATAGACCATGGCACGGGTGTTGTCATTGGAGAAACTGCGGTCCTTGGTAAAAATGTACGGTTGTATCAAGGCGTTACTTTAGGTGCCAAAAGCTTTCCTGTGGATGCACAAGGCAATTTAATCAAAGGTATTCCACGTCATCCCATTGTAGAAGATGATGTGATCGTTTATTCAGGTGCCACAATCCTCGGCAGAATTACTATTGGCAAAGGTGCAGTGATTGGAGGTAATGTGTGGGTCACTAAAGATGTGGTCCCAGGAGCAAGAATCTTGCAAGGACGATACCAACAAGAACAATTTGAACAAGGCGCTGGAATCTAGTTGATTAGCTGTCATCAAATATGTACCTATTGTAAATATTGCTTTGCAATCCTTTCAAGGAGCCATGATATGGAAGAATCTCTCACCTCTGTACAACGGTATCACTGCCCTAAAATTGCAGACAACATTACCCAAACCATTGGAAATACGCCCTTAGTGCGTATACACAAATTAACAAAAGATTTGCCAGGAATCATTTTGGCTAAACTAGAATATTTTAATCCTATGTCCAGCATCAAGGATCGCATTGCTGTAGCTATGATTGAAGATGCTGAAAAAAAGGGCCTTTTGAGACCGGGCATGACCATTGTAGAACCTACCAGTGGCAACACAGGCATTGGACTTGCGTTTGTAGCAGCCGCCAAAGGATATGGTATTATTTTAACCATGCCAGAAACTATGAGTGCAGAACGCAAAAAACTGTTGAAGGCATTGGGAGCAGAGCTGATTCTGACTCCTGGTGCAGAAGGCATGCAAGGAGCAATTAACAAAGCTACAGCACTAGTGGCTCAAAATTCAAATTATTTTATGCCACAGCAGTTTCAAAATCCATCAAATCCTGAAGCACATCGTAAAACAACAGCCGTTGAAATATGGGAAGATACAGATGGACAAATAGACTTCCTGGTTGCCGGCGTTGGAACCGGCGGCACAATCACGGGTATTGGAGAATTTATCAAAGCTCGTAAGCCAAGTGTTAAGGCCATTGCTGTAGAACCCAAAGGATCACCTGTATTGTCTGGCGGAAACCCAGGGCCGCATAAAATTCAAGGCATTGGTGCTGGATTTATTCCACCTGTACTCAACCGTCAGATCATTGATGAAATCATCCAAGTCGGCCATGAGGATGCAGGCCAAATTGCACGCCGCATGGCTAAAGAAGAAGGCATTTTATGCGGCATTTCTTCAGGTGCAGCAATGTGGGCTGGACTACAAGTAGCAGCAAGGCCAGAAAACCAAGGAAAACTGATTGTTGTGATCATCCCAAGCTGTGGAGAACGCTATCTTTCTACATGGCTTTATGAAGAAAGTTAAAACATAAAGTGAA
>JAKLHB010000243.1 GCA_022710345.1 Planctomycetota bacterium | reverse complement strand
TCAACCAAGGCTAGCATAGGTAACTTTTTTTTCCAACAATAATAGCCTAAGGTGATCATGTTGCATAGAAGGCCGCCATGGAATACCAAACCGCCTTCCCAAAAAGCAAACACACTCCAGGAATAAAATTCAGCGTATGGGTAGCAATATAGCAATCGCATTCCGATCAACATAACCAAGACAAGTCCAAATGCATGATATATCTTAGCTTGTCGAGAGCGGCTCCAAAACCATCTCCATGCTTGTTGTGCATTCGCTATGGAAGCCAATACAAGGGCCAATCCATACGTGAAGTCCAGTGGATGGAATTGTCCAATGTAGGGATGAATGATGCCTTGATAACGCAACAGTATGATGATTCCAGCAAAGCCGAGCAGTCCCATTAGAAAACGAAAGCGATGGTAGATGGCTACGAAGAAAATACCTCCGAATACCATTCCTGATAGAGAGATGCCATCTCGAATATCAAAGATGCGCCAATCAAAATATTCTGGAAATTGCAGCACAAAACATACCCGTCCGCCAAGTATGCCAGAAATAATGGCAATCAATGTGATGTCCCAGATATACTCTGTTGAAAGATGCCTGGCTTTGAATTTAGGGTATAGAAGAAGCATGCCTGCGATGAAGGAGATGGTGATCATTAGCCCATAACTATGGATTGCAAATGGACCAAACTCAAAAAGACTCGGTTTCATTCTTTTCCTAACATGATGAAAAACCCGCCAGCCTTTGTGATGAGGATGGCGGGTCTGCTACATTCGGCTGCATTACATTTCTAAAGCAATCCAGCCTGGTGGGAATTGTGAGCCATTATCGCCGAAAACTATATGCCTGGTTTTAGGGAATGGAGAGATGCAGGCAAGTCTGTCACTACGAATGATTTTATTGCATCGTGGGCATACTCCTTTACGTAATTTTGAAGCATGGAATACGGCTTCACAATCTTTTTCTTGATGGATGAACTTGCCCATGTAGCGATAAAAATGGCGACGAATTGTATCTAAGCCTACACTATCGAGACTGAGGCCAATGGTTTTGCCATGCCATGGAACACCTGCTCCAATGGGCAAGTATGCCACATTGCCGCTGGCTTCTAATTTTTTGAGTAAATCTTGGTAAAAACTTCGTAAATAATCAATTCTATATGTTTGGGCGAATTGTAGTTCTTGCTGGATCATGGATCGGGAGAAACTTCGCAGCACAGAGAGCACTGATTCTGGTTCAAAGAACAAAGCCGGCTTTTCTCCCTGGGTTTGCTGTGCCATTTGATCGCGTAGCCATATATCAAAAATCATTTCTATGTTGAAAGTACTACCTGGGACAATCATTTCCCAAAACATACCATCGTTGCTAGGCCGGTCTATGGGATATTGGCTCTGCCATGGTTTTTCAGGTCTGCCTTCTTCTTCTGAATCTTCACGTCCTAAACGTTTCCAAAACACGATTGGTTGGTCATCTCGAAGGCCAATATCCAAAATTTTAACTTGATATAGGCCTAAAGTATGTTTTGCTGAGTGACATTCTGAATCTCGGACTAGAATTTGGCGAAAAATATCATGGCTAAATTCATATCGCCCTGTACCTGCCATTTCACGATCCAATGGATAGTCTGCCTCTTCTGCATGGTCTGTCCATGTAAATCGCAGGCGACTTAAGCGATCGCGCTGTTCGAGCAAGTTTCCTAAATACAAAGCTGTGCGTAAGACACCCTTCATGCAAGAGCCTGGGATAAATACCCGTTGCCAGTTGTCTAAAGCCATTGCATGGATTTTAGAAATTAAATCTCCCTTGACAAAGTTAGTAGGCTGTTGATACATCTCTGCGGCTTCTAAAGCTTTTTGGAATATATCTCCTGCAATCCATTCTTTGGCCTTTTCTTTAGGCTCTGCTGAAGCTAGGCCAACTTTGGCTCTCAGGATTTGTTTCCAATCTTCCTCTGCTTTGGCTTTTGGAGATTTTTTCTCTGGCTTAGGCAATAGACTTTGAAGTCCGTGTTCGCGCACTTGGGCAAGTGCATTTTCAAAATTTGCTTCTGGCAAATTCGCTAGCAATTTGATATAATGCAGCCTGTGTAGTACATCCTCATGGATATAAAAATCTTTTTCTTCTGCTAAAATATTGCCAGTATTGAAATGAAGAGGCGTGACCGCAGTTATTTTACAATGGAGTGCTTGGAAATTACTCATGCTTGCCTCCTGCCTCTGGTGCGACTACTTGGAATGGATACACATAAGTATAAGCATGTTCAGACATGCCAGGGTTTGTGATATCCAGCAAAGCATTGTAGGCCGACATATTCTTTGAAAAGCAACTGCCTTCTTGAAGCATCCCAATTTGCTGTTGTTGTGCATTCCTACGCCAAGGCTCACGAAATGTCCATTGATAGGCCGCATTTTCTAAGATGTTGTTTTGAATATCTGCAGCAGATGGATGATAAAGGGAAAAGATCACAAAATTTCCCTCTATATTTTTTTCTACAAAATCTAAGGACGCTGGAATTGGCATTGGTGGAATAAATTGGAATGCGCCGCATCCAATGCTACGTCTGCCGCCAATTCCTTCATCTGCTAATAATCGAATTGTAGCCTCTAGCTTTTCACTATATTCTTGAGTACACTCTGCAATAAAATACCAATCTAATTCTTTCGCATAAAAAACCTGGTTCGCTGCAAATGCAGTAGCTTGGCCAGTGCAAACTTCTACGCAATTGCGCAAACGACCATAATCAGCATTCCAAGCTACTTGACATTGGATTTGTTCCATTTCCAGTGTCGAAGCATACAACCCTGGATGGATGAAATTTTTGGTGTTCCACGTAGTTTCTTGCTTGGCTAACCAGGCACGATATGTTTCTGCGCTGATCCAATAAATCGGTGGAATGGAGGTGCTTTTACCCTTGCCTGTGGATGCGAGAATATTCCAGGAAATAGGCTTGGGAACAAAATAAACATTGCCAATGACAGGAAAAATACTGGAGATGCTAAATGGCTTAGTGTCCTTTAGATATGACTCAAGTAAGTCATACTTTGCTTTTCCCCATAGCATTTCCCATGCTTTTGCAATAGCTTGAAATAACATATCTGAATGTGGGAATGGGCATGCTAAAATTTCGGAATAATCTCCAGCATAGAAGGCAGACTGGGGCTTCATTCTGAAAAGCAATTTCATAGAAAATTGGCGGCAGAATACGGAATCTTGCATATCCGATGCCGCTCCTCCTAATTGGTTTAAAGAGATGCTTTTACAAATTAGCTCAGAACCGCTTCAATTTTGTTTTTTTGCTGGAGAAAATCTGCGATCAAGCATTTTTCAGAGCCAGCAAACAATACTTTTTCAGAAGTTCCATGTTCATAGTATGCTTTGGGTCGCCAGTTGAGTTGCAGGCCAGAAGTCAATTCAGGCTGTATGCATCCGCTGTCATCCAATTTCCATGCGCCCCATTGAATTTTTCCCATGCCACGGCTTCCTTGGTTACCAAGGCTGCTTTGCTCCAAAGCAGCGAGGGCTTCTAGCAATTGTATAAATGTGGCTAAATCTGCTTTTTCGTATGTACTAAAGAGGATTTCAAAATGGAAATGGCTACCTGCAGGGATTTGCTCTATAGCATACAGTGTACTTTGCGCAGTCACACGATCCAAAGCCATATAAGTCTGAACATTGACACTAGGCCTTTGATGCGTGGATTCCACAGGGATAAGGTCGCGAATAATAGCCCTGCCTGGATATACAGCCGGATCTTTTCCTGAAATACCAAAAATAATCGGAATGGCTTTGGGCGCTTGTTTTTCAAATATACGGCGCAGGGCACCACGCAACGATGATCCTGGAATCCAAGGAGTACCAGAGATAGGATGACGAACAACCATACTGGGCATGTTGCTGTGGCTATCATTGCCTTGATCTTGAGCAATCGCAAGGCTAGTGAATGTCGTTAAAATGCCGGATAATATAAATTTTCCTTGCAATGTTTCCACGATGTACCTTTCCAGAAAATCAGATTAGTCTAAGGTGTTCATAAAATCATACCAACGCAATGCAAGGCATAGATATATAAACCCTTTCTCAGCTTCAAGTAATGGCCTTTCTAGGTGTTCTGTGATGCCTAACTTTTGCATTTGATGGGTCAAGATATATTTCCAATGACTGGAAGCGCTTTGAGTTTTAGGAAATTGTTGTAATAAATTCCAAAGTTGAAATAGCAGATTCTTACCTTTGTTTTTTGCCATATTTGCCAGTCGGCTTTTAATCTTCAGCAAACTTTCTACAGCAGACCAAGGCAGAACTTCTTCATCCAGAACAACTTTATTGCGTTCTAGGATGTTGGAGTGAAGAGCTTGTTCTTCGTGGAAAAGTGCTTGACTCAATGGGAATGCATTATGCAAAATTTTCATGCGTCCAGATAATACAAAGCGATCTTCACCTAAGGAACGAATTTTTTTGTAGAGATGGGTAAGCAATGGAAAAGCAATGACTGGCGCACAGACCAAGGTGATTTGCTGAGACTGTACATAAACAAAGTATGTATAATGCCTATATTTCTTTTCCCTCAACAAAGCAGACACATAGCCTCTTAAAAATTCTTGGACATGCTCATATTGAGAGATATATTGCAAATAAGAATGTTCACCTTCTGAGATGCTTGATTCTATAGCAATGTTGATGATGGTCCAATGCTTGAGTTCTTCAGGCGCTTCAATGCTCAAATACGGAATAGCATCGCTAAAAACAAAGCCACAGCCTCCTGGCATTGCAAAATCAGTGTTATTAAAACGATATACATCCGGAATATTTTCGTCATTTTTCTTTGCTAAAAAAGACAGTTTTTTGCCAAAATATAAAGGTAAATCTTCCCATATACGATTTGTAACATTAGGTTCATGAGTGGATTGTATCTTAAGCCAGCGGGCATTGCTCATGGTTTCCCCAAGTTGTCGCATGCTGTGTTGGAAATCGGCATTTGGGCTAGTACTATAAGGACCAAATAAAGCGCTATGATATTCTGGACATTGCCGTAAGAGTGCAGAGAAAGAGCATTTTTCTTGCTTTGCTAATTCATCATTCATGGTTTTGAGGGCAACAGTAAAATCTTTAGTATGCAATGTCTCCACACTGATAGGCTTCCATGCTATGCTCATCTGTACTTTGCCATGGAAGAAATTGGCTAAAAATTTTTCCAATTCTAATTGGGTACGCTGGACATTTTCAAAGTGATCAGCACGCATGAGGATTGTAAATCCATCATCTTCTAAGATCAATTCATTGGCAATAGGTAAATCTCCTGCTTTGAGAAAGGCTTCTATACAATTTTCTTTGAGCATTTGCCAATAATAAGCTTGGCCTTTTAAAATAGAAACATCGCTCTGAGGAATTTGATTGTATAAAATGGCTTCTTTGCCATGAAATTGAACACGCAGCAATGCTAAATAAGAATCTTGGCTTTTTTGTCCAGATTGAAATTTTTCTAGGATTTTCTGTATTTCTTCTGGCTTAAGGCATGCGGCAAGGGCCATTTTAAGCCGCGTATAATGATACAACGATATATGGCTCAGAGCAATGCTTGCTGGAATCCATTTGCAATAGCGATGTAGGATATGCACCCAAGTATCCACGCTTAATGCGCCGACAATAGATTTGACATCATGTTTTAGGGAATGGAGTATGCGATGGTATGGCTTTGCTTCTATGGAAATTTGGTCCAAAGGAGATGGCATAATGTCTTGCTCGCCTTTAAAAATATGGATCAAATATCCGGTGCTATTTTTTTTAT
Source organism: Planctomycetota bacterium (assembly GCA_022710345.1). GTDB lineage: Bacteria > Planctomycetota > Uabimicrobiia > Uabimicrobiales > JABWCH01 > JAKLHB01. The sequence continues at coordinate 1,790 of JAKLHB010000243.1, read as the reverse complement.
TTTTGCCATTGGGGCTAAAAGGTACATAGCATGGCTCTGGGGCTTCTTTTTCTGGGTACCAATGCTCAAATAACGCATGAATTTTATCTTCTGCTAATCCCTGGGTCAGCCCTTCTATGTCTGCAAATGAATGACTCAGCAAATGAAGGCATTTGAGACCTGCGTTTGCAAGAGTATCAGTCTTGCCTTCGCTGCGCAATAATAATTTACCTAGCTCACCAATCATGGCGACTAAAATCTGATTTATATTCATAAAAATCCGCACAGACACTCCACCGTTACGGCAGGAAAGAAGTGCGGCCTCAAAATTATCTTTAGTCCCTAAGTTGCTAGTTCAGTAAAAAATAAGAGTATGTGGGGAAGTCATATCAAATCAAAGGAATTAGTCTAGTTTTTGATAACTTTCTACAAAATCATCACATAAAATATTTTTTAGAAAAATACCCAAGTTGCTATTATCTTACCACGTCCCTAGTCGGCTGGCAACTAGGACAAAATGAAATATCAAATTTACAACTATGCCATTAGCCACATTTTATCAAAGCTAGGCAAAAAGTCAAGGCAGATTTTTATTTTTTGAAATTCCTAGGTTCATAAATTCGGATAATTTTGCAAAATTTATTGCATCTGTTCCAAAATTATGGTAGCTTGTAAGACAAGTGAAAAATTTTGCGCTTTGATTTGCAAGACCAAAGTTAACCATCACTTCAAGAAAAGGAGCGGCGAGCCTCTGCTGCTTGCGCAGAGATAAGTTTTGCCGCTGATGTGCATGAATTTAGAAAATAAAAACAGATTTTCCGTAGTTTATTTTTTAGTATTGATTTCCGTCATTGTTATGATACATGGTTTATTTTTTAGCTCTAAAATAGATGAAATGACCTACGCCGAATTCAAAAAATTAGCCACACAAGAACTCAGGGTTGAAAAATGTGTAGTTAGCCCAACTCATATCAAGGGAACCTATATCAAAGACGATACGGTTTGGCAAGAAGAAGTCAATCATCAAAAAACCGTTGCACCTGGGACCCCGCCTGAAAAGCCCAATGATATTGGTTTTTTCCCAAATTTATTCCAGGAAAAAAAAGGTCGGGCCAAATTTACGGTAGTGCGCGTGTATGATGATCCTGACTTGGTTAAATTGCTTGAAAAGCATAATGTCCCATTTCGCGGTGAAGTCGAAAATAACTGGGCCACTTTGTTATTTTCGTGGCTGCTGCCATTAGCTTTAATCATTGGTGTTTGGATTTTCTTTATGCGGCGTATGAATAGCTACGGCAAAGATGTCATGTCTTTTGCCAAAACACGCGCTAAAATTAGTGTGGAAGAAAATACAAAAACCACTTTTGGCGATGTAGCAGGCTGTGATGAAGCGAAAGAAGAATTGCAAGAGATTGTCGAATTTTTGAAAGCGCCAAGCAAATTTGAACAATTAGGCGGAAAAATTCCAAAGGGAGCTTTGCTGGTCGGCCCTCCTGGCACAGGCAAAACACTCCTGGCTCGTGCTGTTGCTGGCGAAGCTGGAGTCCCATTTTTTAATATTTCAGGATCAGAATTTGTCGAGATGTTTGTTGGTGTTGGAGCCTCTAGGGTCCGAGATTTATTCCAACAAGCCAAAGCAAAACCTCCATGCATTGTTTTCATTGATGAAATTGATGCTGTTGGCCGCCACCGTGGCGCAGGCCTGGGCGGCGGACATGATGAGCGTGAACAAACTCTAAACCAACTACTTGTCGAGATGGATGGATTTGAAGCAAATGCCGGCGTAATCCTGATTGCCGCAACCAACAGGC
>JAKLHB010000242.1 GCA_022710345.1 Planctomycetota bacterium | reverse complement strand
ATATATCAAGCTCAAACAAAGCATCCAACATGCTGATGGCCAAGATATAACGAGCCTCCAGCAGTTAGCCCAAAGCCTTCTTGAATTTGGCTGGGAATACGAAGCCTTGCTTGTTTATGAACGAATTCCTGATTCCAGCAAAGAACAGCAACAACTACGGCGACACCTGGCTTTTTTACAAGGGATGCAAGAGCTTTTCCACGTTCATTACAACCGTCCTGCAAAGACCATTGTGCATCTATTAGATGCCATCCATCAATTAGCTCAAAAATGCCAAATTCCTATCGTTCCAGAACCAAGCCTTGAACTCAATTCATACTTTATAGTTGTCCGAGAAACAGATCCTTTTGCTTTCAAACCAGGCTCTTTAGCAGCTTATTTAGATCAATACAACAAAGTCCTTGATTTAGGAAATAATTATGGATACATCGATGCCAGGCTCATGAATCGAATTTCCTTAATCAGATTTCAAAAACAAATCTTAGGTAAACCAATTGCCTACCAAGTCATTCTAGGAGATGAAACCCAGATTGACAATTTTATTGGCTATCATTCAGGGAGTCCCAAAGTAGCCGGCCGCACTTTTTTATCTGCTCAAGGATTTTATATTGCGTTGGATACATTTCGCCCAGGTATCAAAACATTGCAACGGCTATATCATCCTTTAGCTCCAGAAGTTGAGCAAACTTTAGCTTCAAAAGTTGAACAAAAAAGTAAAACAACCATCGAATATGATCAACAAAGCCAAGCTATCGAGTATGATCAACAAAGCCAAGCTATCGAGTATGATCAACAAAGCCAGACTATCGAGTACGATCAACGAAGCCAGGCTATCGAGTACGACCCTCAACTGAGCCAGCTTTTATACCGTCGCTCTTTGGGCAAAATCCTCGACAGCCCCAACCCACCTGATCCAAAAGATAATCCCCAATTTTGGGATACTCTCTATGCACTTGCCCTAGCACGCCAGATCGAACTTGTGCATTACCATGAATTAGGGCATGTCCATGATTTTCCATGCTTTTTACCCATGTACCAAAACATTGGAAATATTTTTCAAATGCTTTGGCAACAAGGATTTAATGCTACAGATATACAGCTTCGGTTTGAACAAACTGCGGAAATTTTTGGTCTTACCCAAACCCCAGACCCATATTATTACTTATCCCAAATCTTAGAGCGATTGGATGTTAACCCAACCGGACTATTTGAATTAGTCCATTGGGCCTGGTATGGCAAAATGCCCCAAGACGATCCCTACTACCGCGCTGCCCAAAGCATCCTTCTACAACTGAGCGAGCTAGGCAAGAAACCCGGTCTAGTTTTCTTTTATGACATGGCGCAAAGACCAGCCGCTGATCTACAACCTATCCTCGAAAAACTCCGCCTCCAAGCTCAAATTCACCCTTGTACAGAGTAAATTCCAAAAGATGCTTGCAATGCAAGTGAAATTGTGATAGAGTAGGCGAGAATTTTTTTGCCATGAATTGTGGCCGTAGAAGCACAGGGCTGACGTAATTGCCTTGGAAATGGGAGCATATCAAATGCACTTATTTGAAAAAATCCTGAGCGTTTGCGTTGCAAACATCGAATTTGAGCTCAGAGGACATCAAGCCATTACATGGTCGAATTTTTTGCTAAATCCCCGTCGCCTACGTGGCAGTGATTTTATTATGCGTTGGTCTCAAGGCGTATGGAGCGAAGCAAGGATCATGCAGGCTGTTAACGAAACCGAAGATTTTTTTGCAATACCATACGGCCCAAGTGGGATTGCTCCGCAAGATGATGTCAGAGCATTTGAACTTTATTTTGAGCGCTTAGAAGCTGCTGGATTAGGTGCAATCAAACGCCCAGATATTCTTATTTTTCGGAAAACAGACCAGACAATCATCCAAAGAATCATTGAGCATCTTGGAGGTTTGTCTGAGCTGCCATTCACTATTGAGAGTGATAATGGTATACAACAGATGCTATCCAAAGCAATTGTTGCATTAGAATGCGAAAATAGCCTTTGGAAAGGCAAATTGATGCCAGATTATGGCGCTGCCTTAAAACCGCAAAAACGATTGAATGGTAAACTGGGGCTGAAAAAAAATGCTGTTTTGCCAACTATTATCTTAAAAGATGAAGATCGCCAGCCATTAGAAGCATGGCAGGAGGCCCATAGAGTTCCTATCTACATCTGGCATGTTTTCTACGATATGGCATTTGGCATTGCTTTGGATACAGCACAAAAGCTCATTCAAGAAGGCTATATTTTAGCAACCGAACAAATTTTCCAAGCACCTGGTGGAGCAACCACTAAAAAAGCGCTCTATAAATTTTATTACCACTATGGTTTTCCAATTGGCGATGCTGTTGAAGAACCAAGTGCTAAGCATATCATTGATAAAAATGGCCATATTTTGCCTTATGTCCATTTTGAAGGTGGCAAACTAGCTTTGAGCGCTGAAGCATTAGCCATATTGAGGAAGCTTGCCCATGAATGCTAGTGCTGATAAAATTCCTGAAATGGAGCAATCTCGAGAAACTCTGAGGCAAAAAGGCCAATTTTGGACACCTGAATGGATTGCAGAAGCAATGGTGGATTATGTACTTACAGAGACAGAAACTACTTTATTCGATCCTGCTGTAGGCACCGGAGCATTTTTTCGTGCCGCAAAAAAAATAGCGAATGAAAAAGGCCTCCATATTGTTTTTTCAGGTATGGAAATTGATCCAACAATATTAGAGCATGGTCTTCACCATGGCTTAACTCAAGAGGATATAGCGAGAGTTCAAATTGATGATTTTATTTTTCATCCTCCACAAGAAAAATTTGTAGCTATTGTTGCTAATCCTCCTTATATACGTCATCACCGCATTTCATTGACAACAAAAAAATTGCTCAAGCAATTGAGCCTAGCAATCATAGGAAAAATCCTCGATGGTCGTGCGGGTTTGCATGTTTATTTTTTAATTCGATCATTGACTTTGCTAAGCGACAATGGGCGGTTAGCCTTTATCATGCCGGCCGATACATGTGAAGGTAAATTTGCAACTGATTTATGGACGTGGATTTTAAGCCATTATACTCTGGATGCTGTCATTGCTTTTGATCCTCAGGCATCACCTTTTCCAGGCATAGATACCAACCCATTGGTATTTTTCATCCGAAACTCTCAACCGAAAAAAAATTTTTTATGGGCAAAATGCCACGAGTCTTCAACAAAATCGCTCAACTTGTGGATTAGGTCAAACTTTCAAGAAACCTCGAATTGCAGCCTGACTATTCTGGAACGAAATTTAGCCGAAGGACTGCGGATAGGTCTATCAAGGCCACCTGTTATCGAAAAAATGAGCAACTATACTCTTGGCGATTTGGTACAAGTTCTACGTGGAGTTGCTACAGGTGCAAATGACTTTTTCTTTTTAACAGAAGCACAAGCAAAGCAACTTGGTATTCCAATGACTTATTTTATTCAAGCAATTGGGCGAACAAGAGATATTATAGGTGAAGAAATCGCTCAATCAACATTAGATTTTTTACGTGCCAATGGCCGGCCTACGTTATTATTATCGTTAAATATTGGTACTTTTGAGACCTACCCTGAATCAGTCAAGAATTACCTTGCACTAGGAGAGAAGATGGGACTGCCAGGCAGGCCACTGCTTTCTCAGCGAAAGCCTTGGTATAAAATGGAATCACGAATTGCACCACCATTTTTGTTTGCCTATTTAGGCCGTCGTAATGCAAGATTCATTCGGAACACAGCGAAAGTGGTGCCTCTCACATGCTTTCTTTGTGTTTACCCTAACAGCAATGCTCCAGAATATCTAGATCGCCTTTGGAAAATTCTAAAGCATCCAAGCACTATGGCCAATCTTCCTATGATCGGCAAATCTTATGGCGATGGTGCTATCAAAGTTGAGCCACGGTCTTTAGAAAAATTGCCCATTCCTAACGATGTGATCGAGCAAGTCGGCTTGCCAACTCAACCACGTTTGATGGAGCAACAAGAATTTTTATTAACAGATATCTAAGCATACCAACGCAAGATAGCCAGCATCAGTTTTTTTAGGCTTGAAGCGTTCTTATAACTTCTAACCAACCTATTACTGGCAAATACAGGTTTTATTCCAGAAGATTGATAACGTTTTTATGTTCTTAATCTGTACAATCTATGGTTTAATTCTGAGCTAATTCAGCAAAATATTTTTTCTGAAAGGATATAGATCAATGTTAGATTCTGAGTTAACTGCCTTAACAGAGGCAGAAGCTATTGCCAAAATCATGGCCGGAGAGCCATTAAAAGGCTGCGTGATACCTAAGCTCGAGCTTCAAGATAAGGAAATTCCTGGCCCAATCTCACTTCAGGAATGCAGAGTTGGGCTTTTTAGCTTAGTGAATACTACGATTCAAGGACAAGCGTGTTTTGATCGCACTGTGTTTTTAGATAGAGTGATTGCAGGATGGGATAGCCCCCATCATAAAACTGGTGTGACAACATTCCAAAGTGCGGTTTCTTTCAATAATTGCATTTTCCAAGGCAAGGCATTATTTGGTGGAGCACAATTCCAAACTATCTCCTCTTTTAAACAAACTCTTTTCCAAAAAGAAGCTGTGTTCCAAGAAGCTCGATTCCAGGAGCAGGTCTATTTCTGGCATACTCAATTCACTGCGGATGCAAATTTCCGTAATGCAGTGTTTGGAATAGAGGGCCACTTTGATTATGCTAAATTCTTGCAAAATGTAAACTTTGAATCCGCGCAATTCATAGAAAAAGAAGCTTCGTTTAACTTTATAGAAGTATATGGCACGATGAATTTTTTAGAAGCCTGCTTCAAAGGTTACTTAGCATTCCGAAAATCCATGGTTCATGGAGAAGTAGATTTCAAACGCAGCAAGATTGAAGGCGAAGCAGATTTCCAAGACACCCATTTTAAAAGCAAAATTTCATTCCGAAACAGCTTGATTCTCAGCAAAATTTCCTTTTTACACACGATTTTTCATGGCTTAGCATCGTTTCTTTGCACGCAATTTCAAGAGGCAAATTTCCTCAATGCTCAATTCCATGATGAAGCCTTGTTCAATTACGACCGCAATACTCGAGCCAGTTTGAATGAAGCTGGCACAGCCGCCCACTTTGCAGGTTGTGCAGACTTCACCAATGTCCGATTCGTCAAACGAGCTGTCTTTGAGGAAATCGTGTTTGAAAAATCGGCTACTTTTGCCAATAGTTATTTTGGGGAACAAGCAAGTTTCATTGATGCCAAATTCCAAGGCCCGGCTTCTTTCAACAATGTGTATTGCAACCAAGAGCTGAGCGCTATCAATGCGACGTTCACAGAGATTACCTTAGACCACGCCAATATCAACCGCCGCCTAGATTTGAGCGATGCAAAATTTAATTCTATTTCATTTTATAAGGCCTCATTAGATTTAATTGTTGTAGAACGTAGCCAAATCAGGCAAAAGCTCATCCATGAACGACCAAACACGCCTCAATACAGCCGTGTGCAAGAGGAATATCTAATTCTAAAAGAAAGTTTCCAACAGCGTGGGCTATCATCTGAAGAAGATTGGGCATATCGCAAATTCAGGCAAATGAAGCGCAAAGCACGCACTCAACAAGCCTGGGCACGAATTTTACGCAAGACCAAAGAAGGTGGATTCATCAGGTCTTGGGCACGCTTAATTGCCAATTTCTTAGAGCGCATCATTGTAGACCGTGGAACCGGGTATGGGACTCAGCCACTCAATATTACCATTGTGGCCTTTTCTATCATTTTGCTATTTGGCTATGTATATAGTCAATTCCCAGAAGAATTTCATTTGCCACAAGGTGTCACATTGAATTTTTCCGAAGCTGTATACTATAGTATTGCTACATTCACCACAATGGGCCTCAATGACATTCAACCCAAGCTTGATAGTGTATTCTGCTATTTAAGCAGTATGGAGGCTTTCTTGGGCATTTTTATTATGACTTTATTTGTGGGAATTTATACTAGAAAAATTATTCGTTAATTCGAGAAAATATGATGTTCCACCAAGAAAAAATTGTTTTTGCAATCGCTTGTGTGTTGAGCCTTGGTCTATCATTATATTATTTTAGTGTCTCTACGATCTTTCTTGAAAATCCGCCTATGCAAGATGCAACTCTAGGCCAGGCTGATTATTCTATCCATTGGGAAAAACCAGTCAGCGGATCATGGCAGGTAAAACGCAGTCTTTTCCGTCCGATCAGTGAAAAGAAAAAAGTTCCTCCACCTACATTGGAATTACCCAAAATAGAAATCAATGCTGTGCTTTGGATTCCGCCTATTCCTAGACCTGCTAGCATGTATTGGCATCAATATCCTTTGCATCGTATAGATCCATTGCCTCCGGATTTGGCATTGAACTTACCACAACTTACTGAACTGAGCGCGCAAGAGCCTCTCAGTATACTTGCTAATGATATCAAAGCCAATATGCGTGATCAAGACTTATTGATTTTAGCAGATGGCAGCCAGTATCAAGGAAAAATTATTAGTGAAGCCGGCAATGAAATCATGCTTGCCACTACAAAAGGCTTGAATGCTCAAAATCTGACATTCCCCAAAGATCGGATACTTCGAATACACCGCAGGATATCCTTGACTGAAATTTTGCAAAATCGCTTGTCTAAAGTACAACACGATCCTCAGCAATGGGCTACACTCCTAGAAGCAGGAGCAGAATTGGAACTTGATGATCTTGTGAAACCAAGCTATGCTCAATTGCTTGAAAAATTTCCCAAATCAGCAGAAGCATATCATTCGTATGCTCGATATTTAGCAAGCCGATTAGATTGGGAAGGAGCCTGCCAGGTTTATTTAAACACCCAACAAAAAGGCATCAGTAGCGATGCCTTAAAATTAAGTGAAGCAGAGCTATTTGCAAGGCTTGGATTACCCCAGCGAGCAATCGCTATTCTGAGCACGATTGCAAAACCCAATGCATGGATTCGTGGCTTAGAAATTGCAGGTTCTATCTCAGATTGGAACCAAGTAGGTGAATTTTTAGATCGTTTGCAAAAACTTTCAGAACGCCAAGCTAAGCCCATCCAAGATATTATTGTAGAATGGCAGGCCCGGCTAGCTTTGTATCGAGGTGAAATTGAAGAATGCCTGACAATTTGCCAAAAAGCAAACAAGCCATTATCTAGCAAAATACTGAACATCCAAGGTGCATGCTTATATCTTCAAGGTAAATTGCCACAGGCTTGCCTTGCATTGCAACAAGCTGCTAAGGACCAAGAGATATGGGCATTTTATAATCTAGCCTTGGTCTATGCCAATGGTGGAGCATGGGACTCTGCAATCGAAATCCTAAACAAATTGTTAGCACATCCGGCTATTGTGGCAGAGCCATCCATAGTCAAGGCAACGCTAGGTTATTGCACATATCAAAAAAGCCCAGAGCTTTTTCCCCTTGCTAATACCTTATTTGAAGATGCATTGAAGTGCAATCCTCAAAATCCATTGGCTTGGTATCTATGGGCAGAAATTTTAAAAGATAAACAGCTTAGCCAAGCAGTGAATGCATATCAAAAAGCCCTGGATTTAGATTTTGCTTTTACCAAT